>JBGUDX010000175.1:0-3525 GCA_041821645.1 Acidobacteriota bacterium | reverse complement strand
GCCACCTCGGTCGCCGCGAGCATCTCGTCGCCGGAGGCGTCGAGGAGCCGGTCGCGATCGAATTCGATTCCTTCGAGGATCCCGACGGTCATCTCGAGCGAGGCCTCAATCGTCTCGACCGCGTCGAAGAAAGGCTCCTTGTCTTCCTGCATGTCCTTTCCGTAGGTGAGCGGCAGGGCGTGCAGCGCGCCGAGCAGAGTGGTCAGGTCAGCCACCAGCCGGGGGGCCTTGGCCCGCAATAGTTCGGCCGAGTCCGGGTTCTGCTTCTGCGGCATGATGCTGGAGCCCGAGGTGAATGGCTCGGCGATCCTGCAGAAAGCGAATTCGGAGCTGGACCAGATCACCAGCTCCGACCCGAGCCGGGAAAGATGGGTTCCGCATATCGAGGCTGCCGCCAGGTAGTCGAGCACGTAATCGCGGTTCGAAGTGGCATCCAGCGAGTTCGCAGTGACCGATTTGAATCCGAGTTCATCGGCGACCTTCTGACGGTCGATCTCCCAGTTGACGCCGGCCAATGCGCCCGAACCGAGCGGCATGACAGAAGCCGCACTGCCGGCGGAGGCGAAGCGGTTGAAATCCCGCGAGAGCATCCAGAAGTAGGCCAGCAGGTGGTGGCCGAGATACACCGGCTGGGCCCGCTGAAGGTGCGTATACCCGGGCATCGCCCAGTCGGCGTGCACTTCCGCGAGGTCCAGCAGCCGTGCCATGACGGCCGCGATCAGGGCACGCGACCGGGCTGAGCGGTCAATCACGGCAAGGCAGATGTCGGTAGCCACCTGATCGTTTCGTGAGCGTCCGGTATGCAGCTTGCCGGCCAGTTCGCCGATCAGCTCCCCGAGCCGGCGCTCGATCGCCATGTGGATGTCCTCGTCTCCGGGGACGAATTCGAATTCGCCGGACTCCAGCTCGGCTCCTGCCCCGGCCAGGGCGCGGTCGAGCTCGGCCAGCTCCGGCTCGGTGATCACCCCGATGCGACTGAGGGCCCGGGCATGGGCCCGCGACTGGGCGATGTCGTACGGGGCCAGGTGCCGGTCGAACTCGATCGACCGGTTCAGCCGCCAGAACCGTGGGTCGGGATCTTCTCGGAATCGGGACACGGCGACGATTATCCCTTCAGAGCCGATTCGAGCGCGGACGCCACCCGGGCGACCTCGGCTTCGCTCATCCCGCCGAAGAACGGGAGCGCCATGGACCGGGAGGCGATCTCCTCGGCCACCGGGAACTGGCCCTTGCGGTAACCCAGCTCTTCCAGATGGGGAAACAGGTGGATCACGGGAAGGTACGCCTTGGCCGGGATTCCGGAATCACCGAGAGCGGCGATCACGGCGTCGCGGTCGGTGCCGGCCGGGAGCCGGACCGGATAAACGAACCAGCTGCGAACGGCCCTGCCCCGGCCGGCCGGCGGCAACTCGAGTCCTTCGATTCCCGAGAGATGTCCCTCGTACAGCTCTGCCACCCGCCGCCGTTCGGCGAGAATCTGGTCGAGCCGGGAGATCTGGGCGACCCCGATCGCCGCGGCGAGGTCGGACAGCCGGTAGTTGAAGCCGAGGCGGTCGTGTTCCAGCCAGGCCATGTCAACGGCCCTGCCCTGGTTTCTTTCGGAGCGGGCGCGGGCGGCGGTCGCGGCGGAGTCCGGGACCAGTATCCCTCCCTCGCCGGTGGTCATCTGTTTGTTCGCATAGAAAGCGAAGGTCGCCAGGTTCCCCCGGCTGCCGACGGTTCGCCCGTCGTCGTCGATCGCTCCGAGGGCCTGGCACGAGTCTTCCAGCAGGCCCAGGGAGCGTTCGGCCGCCAATCTCTCGAACTCCCCCATCGCCGACGGGTAACCGAAGATGTCAACGGGCAGCAGACCGGCCGTGCGCTCGGTTATCGCGGCAGCGGCCGCTTCGGGGTCGAGGTCCAGCGTGACCGGATCGATGTCGGCGAAGACCGGGCGCACGCCCTCGTAGAGCAGGCAGTTGGCGCTGGCCACGAAGGTGAACGGAGTGAGCACGACCTCGTCACCTTTCCCCCAGCCCAGTGCCCTGACTCCGAGATGGAGCGCGGCGGTGCCGCTGCTCACCGCAACCGCGTCGTCAACACCGAGCCAGGCCGCGAAGTCCTGCTCGAAACGCTCCAGCATCGGCCCAAGCGACAGCCGGCCGGACCGCAGGACCTCGAGCACGAGCTTCTCCTCCTCGGCACCGATCGCCGGCTTGGCAAGGGGGAGCGGGTCGCCGGTCAAGGCGCCTTCTTCCCTTCTTCCCGGGGCAGGGCGTATTCGAGCGAATCGACCAGAGCCTCCCAGGAGGCTTCGATGATGTTCTCGGAAACACCGATCGAGCCCCATGAAGTGTCGCCGTCCGAAGAGTCGAGCAGCACCCGGGTGCCGGCACCGGTCCCGTGGTCCGAGTCGAGTATGCGCACCCGGTACCCGGTGAGCTCAATCTCGGCGAGGTGCGGGTAGTGCTGCGTGATCGCCGACCGCAGAGCCTGGTCAAGAGCGTTGACCGGACCGTTGCCTTCAGCGACGCAGAGGTAGCGCTTGTCCTGGACCCAGATCTTCAGGGTGGCCTCGGTGGCGACTTCGCCGCCCTCACGCATCTCGGTTGTCACCCGGAACGACTCCAGCCGGAAAAGCGGCTCCCAGTCGCCCGTCTGGCGGCGCAGCAGGAGATCGAACGATGCCCCGGCCGCTTCGTAGTGATAGCCCTTGTGCTCGCGGGTTTTCAGCTCATCGACGACCTGACGGGCGGCCCCGTCATCGAGGTCGAGGCCGATCTCCCTTGCCCGGGCGAGAATGGTCGCCTTCCCCGAAAGCTCGGAAGGAAGGACCATGCGCTCGTTTCCGATCCGCGACGGCTCGAGGTGCTCGAACGTCCTGGCGTCGGATTCGACTCCGGCGACATGCATGCCTCCCTTGTGGGCGAACGCGTTGCGACCGACGTAGGGCTGGTCGGCGTCGAGCGGAACGTTCAGCAGCTCCGCCACATAGTGAGAGACCGCCGAGAGCGAGGCCAGGCGTTCCGGTCCGATCACTTCGTAGCCCATCTTCAATTCGAGGGCCGGAATGATCGAAACGAGGTTGGCGTTGCCGCAGCGTTCACCGTAACCGTTGATCGTGCCCTGGACCAGCCGGACCCCCTCCCGGACCGCTGCCAATGAGTTGGCGACGCCGCACTCCGCATCGTTGTGCGCGTGGATGCCGAGCTCGATCTCACCGCCGAGTTCGGCCCGCACCTCACGTACCGCCTCGCCGACCTGCTCGGGCAGGCTCGACCCGTTGGTGTCACAGAGGCTCAGATTTACCGCCCCGGCATCGACTGCCGCCCGCAGGCACTCCAGCGAGTAGTCCCGGTCTGCCCGCCAGGCATCGAAGAAATGCTCGGCGTCGTAGATGACCCGCTTGCCCTCGCCCGACAGGTAGGCGATCGAGTCGGCGATCATCGCCAGGTTCTCCTCTGGAGAAACCTTGGTCACCTTTTCCAGATGCAGCGACCAGGTCTTGCCGACCAGAGTCACCACCGGAGCGAAAGTGGCCGCCAG
>JBGUDX010000174.1:0-3525 GCA_041821645.1 Acidobacteriota bacterium | reverse complement strand
TACTGCTCGGATGGCTCGAACGGCCCGTCTCCTGCCGAGGTGATCTCCTCCGTGACCATCGCCTCTAGCTTCTTGTCGGTCGGGATGAAATAGCCGCCGAGCAAGCCGCCGATGATGATCACGATCATGAACGAGGCGCTGATCCAGAACGAGCCGAGCTCCAAGTCGTGATCTATGAGCTGATAGATCCCGGTAGCGATCACGATGACCAGCGCCGGAGAGGCGAGATAACGATTGATGGTGAGTTGGATCCGGTGCACGTACGGAAGGTGGCGCGGATCCATATTCATCGCGACCGGGAAGAACAGCGCCTCCCCGAAAGTGGCCCCCAGGCCGACCACCACTGCCGTGATGTGGATCCAGATCGAAAGTTCATATCCGGTGACGGCCAGCGGAATTTCCATAGCCCAACCCTAACGCGCCCGACGAGCGAGGTTCAGCGGCGCCCGCCCATAGGATGTGGCGATGCTGAGCGGCCGAGCGATCCCGGGTCTCGTGGCGCTCGCCGCGCTGCTTCTTGCCGGCTGTGGCGGCGGCGACGGGGTAACCAGCGCGACCGGGACCTTCGACCCGAACCGGCCCGGGAAGCTGACCGTGATGACCCAGCCGATGCCGACCGCCGGTTTCTGGGAAGGCACCCGCCCGAGCCCTACCGGCGGTTTCGAATATGAGATGGCGGTGGACCTGGCGGAGCGACTCGATCTCGAGGGGGTCGAGATCCGCACAACACCGTTCTCGAGAATAGTCAACGGCCGTCTCGGCGATGCCGACCTCGCCATGGCGCTGATCACCCCGACATCGGAACGGGATCAGGTACTGGATTTCACCACCCCCTACATCGACTCGGCCCCGGCCCTGCTGGTCCGGGAAGGGACCGAGATCCCCGACGTGAAGACGGCCCAGGGGATGCAGTTTGCCGTGGGCCGGAACACCACCTTCGAGCAGATCGTGGACGAGACCATCCAGCCGGACCTGGAACCGCTCCGATTCGAGAGCCGCCAGCGGGAGATCCGGGCCGTCCGAAACGAAACCGCGGACGTCGCGATGTTCGACCTGCCGGCCGCCGAGGCAATCGTCGACGACGACGACCGGCTGGCGATCGCGGCCAAGCTCTCCAGCACCGAACCGATCGCGGCCGCCCTGCCCGAAAGCTCGACCAACGTCGATTCGGTCGGCGCCGCCCTGCGGGCGATGGAAGCGGACGGCACCATCGACCGGCTCTCAGAAGAGTGGCTCGGCACCTCGATTACCGACAGTGAGAACAGCGTGCCCCTGCTGAGGACCAGCCAGTGAGCCATGCGGCGATCAGCCTCCAGGCGCCCGACGGCAGCGCCTGGGAGTTCCTGGTCCTCTTTCTGGTGGTGATCTTCGGCCCGCCGCTGGTTCAGCGGATCGGGATACCGGGCCTGATCGGACTGCTGATCGGGGGCTTCCTGATCGGTCCGAAAGGACTGAGCCTGCTGCCCGAGGGAAGCACCACGATCCCCGAGCTGGGAGACCTCGGCCTGCTCTACCTGATGTTCGTCGCCGGAGTGGAGCTCAACCTGGCGCTGCTCAGACAGCACCGTCGCTCGGCGATCAGTTTCGGGCTGCTCACCTTCGCCTTCCCGATGGCGTTCGGCACCGCGGTCGGCCTGCTGCTCGGCTGGGAGACCCCGGCTGCCCTGTTGCTGGGATCGCTACTGGCCTCGCACACCCTCATCCTCTACCCACTGGTCAGGGGCGCCGGGCTGTCCAACGACCCGGTCGTGGCCAGCGTCGTCGGGGCGACGGTCCTTACCGACACGATCGCGCTGGTGATCCTCGCCGTGATCGCCGGAACCGAATCCGGCACGGGCAGCACCGCCGACGTCGCGCTCGAACTCGGGCTCGGCTTCATAGCGCTGGGTCTGGTCTGCTTCGTCCTCCTGCCGATTCTTGCCCGCCGCGCCTTCCGGGCACTGGGCACCGAGCGTACGGTCCGCTACGCGATCGCGGTCGCCTCGTTCCTGCTGGCGGCGGTGGTTGCCGAGACCTTCGGCATCGAAGGCATCGTCGGCGCCTTCTTCGCCGGCCTGGCGATGAACCGGCTTGTTCCCAACGAGGGGCCGCTGATGAGCCGGATCGAGTTCTTCGGGGGAGCCCTGTTCATCCCGGTGTTCCTGATATCGGTGGGCCTGCTGCTCGATCCGTCAGTCATGTTCCAGCTCGACACCCTGGGCCTGGCGGCTCTGTTCGTGGTCGCCTGCCTCGGTGGCAAGTTCATCGCGGCCCAGCTCACCCGGCCGGTGATGGGCGCTACCGGATCCCAGGCCTGGCTGGCCTTCGCGCTGTCCACGCCCCAGGCAGCCGCCACGCTCGCCGCGACCAAGGTCGGTTTCGACATCGGCCTTTTCGGTGAATCGGTGGTCAACGCGGTTCTCGTGGTGATCCTGGTCAGCGTGCTGGTCGCGACCCTGGTCGGCGAACGCGAGAAGGGACGGGCCAAGCTTCCGCCGCCGGCCAAGAAGGCTCTCGGCGAGAGGGTCCTGGTCGCGGTCGCCGACCTGGCGAGCGCGCCGCTGGGCCTGCGGCTGGCCCGGGCAGTGGCGGCGCGGGAGGCCGGGGTCGTGGACGTGATTCTGCTGATGGACACCGGCACCGGCGGCCACGACCGGCAGGCCGGCCTGGACCGGCTTGCCGGCATCTGCCGGCGGCTCGGGATCGATACCGATCCGTCGATCAGGGCTTCCCTGCATGGAGCCCGGACTACGGTGCTCGCCGCCAACAGCTTCGAGTCTTCGCTGGTGCTGGCGGTCGGTAGTGGAATCGAGGACGGCTGGGAAGAGGACCTTGCGGTCGCGTCACCGGCGCCGGTCGCAATCGTCAGAGGCACGGTCGACCGGCCGCTCGGTGAGGTTCACGCAGTCGCGCTCGACCCCCGGGTGACCGCGGCCGGCGCGGTTGCCGCCGAACTGGTCGCAGCGGCGTCGCGCGACGACGAGGCGGGTGGAGATGGCGCACGCCTCGAATCCCATCGCTCGCTCGAGCCCGGCGACGTCGGAATCGCCGGGGTCAGTGGCTGGGACGAATTGTCAGAGATCAGCCCGGAAGCGGACACGGGTCTGGTCCTGGTCCCGGACCAACTCCTTCCCGGAGAGATCCCGGAGCCGTCGGTCCCTGAAGCCCACGGAACGGCCGCTGCGATGGGCTGAACCGGCCGAAGCGCTCGGGCCGGTCTGTTTCAGTACTGCCCGCTCACCGGACCCGATCGATCACCCGGTTGGTCAACTCCGAAATGGTCACACCGCAGAGTGCACCGATGATCACGTCCATCGGGTAGTGGACGCCGGTGTGTACCCGCGAGTAGGCGACCAGCGTCGCCAGCGCAGTCAGGGGCGGGGCGGCCCACGGAAGCGTGCGGCCGGCACCGGCCGCGAACGCAAATGCGGAAGCTGAATGGCCGGAGGGAAATGAAAACGATTCCGGCATCTCAACGTGGCGGGCCTCGGGAACCTCGGCTCCTGCGCGGTCGGGCCGGCGACGTTTCGCCAGACGCTTGATCGC
>JBGUDX010000173.1:0-3549 GCA_041821645.1 Acidobacteriota bacterium | reverse complement strand
CTGGCGATCGAGCTGTCGAGCGAGGACGCGATCGAGGGCGTCAAGGCGTTTTTCGAGAAACGTGAACCCGAATGGAAGGGTCGTTGATGAGCAAAGAGCACGAAACGACTGCGGCGGGCGCCACCGACGGGAACGGTGCGGCAGCACCCGGAGAGGCGGTTGACAAGCTGCCCGGGACGGCGCCGCTGACCGAATTGACCGAGCAGCTTCACGAGCGGCGCGCCAAGGCGAAGCTGGGTGGTGGCCTGGAGAAGGTCAAACTCCAGCACGAGCGCGGCAAGTTGACCGCCCGCGAGCGGATTGACCTGCTGGTTGATCCCGGCAGCTTCAACGAACTCGGCCTCCAGGGCCGGCCGCACTTCTCGCACCCGTCGATGAAGGGAAAGGAAGCTCCGGCCGATGGCGTGATCACCGGCTGGGGCGACGTTGACGGTCGTACCTGCGCGATCGTCGCCTACGACTTCACGGTGATGGCCGGCTCGATGGGGCAGACCGGGGAGACCAAGGTCTCCCGGATCCGCGAGATGGCCATGCAGAAGCGCATGCCGTTGATCTGGTTGCTGGACTCGGCCGGGGGGCGGATTCAGGAAGCCGCCGGATCGCTCTTTGCCGGCACCGGTTTCCTGTTCCGCGAAGAGGTGGAAATGTCCGGTCTGGTCCCGATGGTCGCGGCGATGATGGGTCCCTGCGCCGCCGGGACCGCTTACATCCCGGGGCTTTCCGACTTCGTGCCGATGGTGGTCGGGCAGGGCGCGATGGCGCTGGCCGGATCCCACCTGGTCAAGGCGGTGACCGGCGAGGAGATCGATATTGAGGATCTCGGCGGAGCGAAGATCCATTGCCGCAAGTCGGGCGTCGGCGACCTCGAGGTAAAGGACGACCCCGAGTGCATCGAGTCGATCAAGAAGTACCTCTCCTACTTCCCTTCCAACTGCGAGCAGAAGCCACCCCAGATCAAGACCGCCGATCCCGAGGACCGCGGATCCGACCGGTTGCTCGAGTTGATCCCGGAGTCACCCCGGACGCCGTACAACATGTACGACGTGATCGAGGAAATTGTCGATGACGGCGATTACTTCGACATCAAGCCGAGATTCGCCCGGTCACTGATCACCTGCTTCGCCCGGTTCGGCGGGCAGCCGGTCGGCATCGTCGCAAACCAGCCGAAGCAACTCGGCGGCATCCTCGACGTGGATTCGGCCGACAAGGCGGCCCGCTTCATAAACCTCTGCGACGCCTTCTCGATTCCGCTGGTCTTCCTGCAGGACGTTCCGGGGTTCATGGTCGGTTCGAAAGTCGAGCAGCAGGGCATCATCCGCCACGGGGCGAAGATGCTCTACGCCGTGTCGAGAGCGACCGTGCCGAAGATCACGGTGCTGGTCCGCAAGGCATACGGGGCCGGTTACTACGTGATGTGTGGCCGGGCCTACGAGCCCGACCTGATCGTCGCCTGGCCCGGGGCCGAGATCTCGGTCATGGGCCCGGAGGGGGCGGTCAACATCATCGGCCGCTCGGCGATCGAGGCTGCGGATGACCCGGAAGCGACCCGCGAAGCGATGCTGAACGCGGTCCGCCAGCAGATCGACCCGTACATCGCAGCCGGCAACGCGATGATCGACGACATAATCGATCCACGGGAGACCAGGCCGACGATCATCAGCGGACTACGCATGTCGAAGAACAAGAAGGTCGAGCGGCCCTGGAAAAAACATGGAGTGATGCCGGTCTGACCCCTCAGCAAGGAGCCCTCAAATGAGCCGATTCGAAGACCCGGTGATCATCAGCAATTCGATCTCGGGGGTCATCGCCAACCGGGAGCAGTGCCCGGCGATCCCGTACACGCCCGAGGAGTACGCGGCCGAGGCCCGGCGCGTGGTCGACGAGGGAGCCTCCCAGATCCATGTCCACGCCCGGACCCCCGACGGTACGCCCTCGTATGAGGTCCAGGACTTCCGTGCGATCACCGAATCGATCCGGTCCGAAGTGGGCGACGTGATCATCAACTATTCGACCGGCGCGATCGGCGTTCCGATCGAGAAGCGGATCGAGTACCTGCGTGAACTGAAGCCCGACGTCGCCGCTCTCAACATGAGCTCGATGAATTACGCCAAGTACTCGCGCCGTCGCAAGGACTTCGTTTTCAAAACGGTGTTCGAGAACAGCTTTGACACGATCATCGAGTTCATCAGCACGATGAACGAACTCGGGATCCAGCCCGAACACGAGTGCTTCGATGCCGGCCACGTGGCAAACCTCGACCCGCTGATCGACATGGGCCTGCTCGAGGGACCGCTCCAGATCTCGCTGGTCATGGGGGTGACCGGCGGCATCCGGCCGACGCCTCGCAACGTCGAGGTGATGGCCGACCAGATTCCGGGTGGAGCCGAGGGCCCGAACAACTGGCAGACGATCGGGATCTCCCGCGACCAGTGGAAACTGCTCGGGACGGCGATAGTCCTGGGTGGGAACGTCCGGGCCGGGGTCGAGGACAACCTCTACCTCCCGGACGGCACGATGGCCCGTTCCAACGGAGACCTGATCGGCAAGGCACGTCAGATGGTCGAGGACTCCGGCCGCAGGGTCGCGACCGTGGCCGAGGCCCGCGACCTGCTGGGCCTGGCGAAAGGCTGAATGAATCCGGGCGCCACAGGCGAACCGGGCCGGGCCGGGCCGCTGGACGGGGTGACCGTGCTCGACCTGACCCGGCTCTTGCCGGGCGGGTTCTGCTCGCAGCTGCTGGCCGACTTCGGGGCCGACGTGATCAAGGTCGAGCACCCGGGCGGCGACTACATCCGTCACGCGCCGCCGTTTTATGAAGCCCGCGAGGCCGGCCGGGACGGGGAGGCAGATGACGGCGGCCGGCTCGAATCGTCCGGCACCCGGTCGGCGCTCTACCTCTCGCTCAACCGGGGCAAGCGCTCGGTCCGGCTGGACCTCAAGAGCGACGGTGGTCGCGAAGCGTTCGTCCGCCTGGCGGCGAAAGCGGACGTCCTGCTCGACGGCTTCCGCCCCGGGGTCGCTGCCCGGCTCGGAATCGATTACGAAACCGTGAAGGAGGTCAACCCGGGCATCGTCTACTGCTCGATAAGTGGCTACGGCCAGGACGGTCCCAACCGGGACCGGGCCGGCCACGACCTCAACTACCTCGCGGCGACCGGGATGCTCGGGCTGACCGGCGCGGCCGACGGGCCTCCGGTCCAGCCGGCCGGCCAGATTGGTGACCTCGGCGGCGGAGCCATGTCGGCCGCGTTCGGGGTGATGGCCGCGCTGTTCGAGAAGCAGAGGAGCGGGCGCGGCCAGATGGTCGACATCTCGATGACCGATGGAGCTCTCTCCTGGATGGCAATGGTCGCCGGGCGGTATTTCGCCGACGGCGAAGTGCCGAAGCGTGGCGAACTCGAACTTGCGGGCGGACTGGTCTGCTATCTGCCGTACGAGGCCGCCGATGGCTGGATCGCCTGTGGGGCGCTGGAGGTGAAGTTCTGGCAGGCCTTCTGCGGCGGGGTTGACCGGCCCGACCTGGTCGAGGTCCAGTTCGAGCGCCCGGGC
>JBGUDX010000172.1:0-3562 GCA_041821645.1 Acidobacteriota bacterium | reverse complement strand
CCCTTGTCCATGTCAACGATCGAGTGGGTCACGAACGGGTAGTTGCCGGGCTGGGGGAAAGTCAGTTCGAAAATCCCCGCTCCGCCGGGCGCGATCAACTGGGTCGAGACGTCGTGCAGGGGCTCGTCCGGATTGCCGTCGTGCTGGTAGGCGTCGAAGATGGTGCCGACCACGTGGAACGAGCTGGCCAGTGACGGTCCGGCATCGACGAAGTAGATCCGGACCGGATCGCCGACCGGCACCGAGATCGGATTGCGCGCGTAGCGTGCGGCGTTGCCGTTGAAGGCCACGTACTTCGGCGGCTGGGTCTGCATCGCCTTGTAGGAGGACTTCAGCCAGCCGTTCTTGACCTTGCCGTAGAACTCGCCCTGGACGAGGAAGATCTCCTGGGCCGGTGGCCGGCCCTCGGCCGGATCGACCACGATCATCCCGTACATGCCCATGCCGATGTGCTCGAGCATCGGTCCGGTGCCACAGTGATAGACGTAGACGCCGGGCGTGCTCGCCTCGAACGAGAATGTGAACGACTCGCCCGGAGCCACGCTGCGAAAGGCGTCGCTCGGGGCGACCTTGGCAGCATGGAAATCGATCGAGTGCCACATCGCGGCATGCTGTTTCTTCTTGTTGTGGCACTTCTTGCGCTGCTTGCCCTTCTTCTTCTTCTTGCAGTTCTTGTGCGAGCTCTTGTCGCCGTTCTTCAGGGTTACCTCGATCGTGTCACCCTCGGTCGCCCGGACCACCGGGCCCGGCACCGATCCGTTGAAGGTCCAGGCTTTGAACTTCACCCCCTGGTCGACCTTGACCGTGGCCTTCTTCGCGGTCAGTTTCACCGGGACGACCTTGGCCGTGGCCGATGCGCCTGTCGCGACAAATGAGAGTGCCACGACGAGCAGTGCCAGAAACAGTTTCTTACATACCCCCTGTATAAACATGGCGCCAGTATAGACCGGCGGCGGCGGATGTCAACCCCGGCGGTGGTCCGCTCGGGGCGTCGGACCAACGGCCCGGAAGGCGGGTGGTACGCGTGAGGCCGGGCTCACGGGCGGGGCCGGACTCACGGCCTGGGAGCCTTCTGCGGTCGGGCAGCCTTTCGAGGCCGTTTTCGCGGTGGCGCTACTGGGCCAGCATGGTCGGCGGGTCTTTCGGCCTCTTGCCCAGCCGGGCCTTACGGTACTCGCGGTTGAGCATGCCGATCACGTCGAGCGAGATCTCCTGGGGGCAGACTCTCGAGCATTCGCCGTAGTTGGTGCAGCCGCCGAACCCCTCTTCGTCCATCTGCTCGACCATGCCGATCGCCCGGTTGCCGCGCTCCGGCTGACCCTGGGGCAACAGGTTGAGGTGGGTCACCTTGGCCCCGGTGAACAGCATCGCCGCTCCGTTCGGGCAGGCCGCCACACAGGCGCCGCAGCCGATGCAGATTGCGGCGTCCATCGCCTCTTCCTGGACCTCGGGAGCGACCGGCATCGCGTTCGGGTCGGGCTGCGGCCCGGTGCTCGCCCCGGTGTAACCACCCGCCTCGATCACCCGGTCGAGAGCGCCGCGATCGGTGACCAGGTCGCGGATCACCGGGAAGGTGCTCGACCGGAACGGCTCGATCCTGATGGTCGACCCGTCGGCGAAGTCACGCATGTAGGTCTGGCAGGAAGTGACCTGCCGGGGACCGTGCGGGGTGTCATTGATCACCAGCGAGCAGGATCCGCAGATGCCTTCACGGCAGTCACTGTCGAACGCGACCGTGCGCCGTTTCTCCTCGGTCAGCCGCTCGTTGAGCTGGTCGAGCATCTCGAGGAACGAGGCCTCGGGATCGATCCCCTCGACCGCGAAGGTCTCGTACTGCCCCTCTTCGCCGGAATCGAACTGCCGCCATATTTCGAGCTCGAAGTTCACTTGTAGCTCCTCGTTGCCAGTTTGACGTCCTCGAAGGTGAGCTGCTCGTCATGCGGGACCGGGTCGCCGTCGTCCCCGCGGTAATCCCAGGCGGTCACCTTGGCGAAGTTCTCGTCGTCGCGCAGCGCCTCGCCGTCAGCGGTCTCGTACTCCTCGCGGAAGTGGCCTCCACAGGACTCCTCGCGTCGCAGTGCATCAAGGCACATCAGCTCGCCCAGCTCGAGGAAGTCGGAGACCCGGTTGGCGTATTCCAGACTCTGGTTGAACTCCTCCCTGCCCGGATCGACCCGCAGGTCGGTCCAGAAGTTGCGTTTGATCTCGCGGACCTCGTCCAGCGCCTCCCGCAGCCCGGTGGCGTTGCGGGCCATGCCGCACTTGTCGAGCATGACGTTGCCCATCTCGCGATGGAAGACCTGGGCGGCGGTGCTGCCCCCGACATCCATCAGTCGCGAGATGTGTCGGTCAACCGACTCCTGGGCCTGGTCGAAAGCCGGGTCATCGGTCGAAACCTCATCACCGACTTCGGCCAGATGATGGGCGACCGTGTGCGGGGCGATGAAGTACCCGTCGGCCAGAGCCTGCATCAGCGCGCTGGCGCCCAGCCGGTTGGCCCCGTGATCGGAGAAGTTGGCCTCACCGATCGCGAACAGGCCCGGGATCGTCGTCTGCAGTTCGTAATCGACCCAGAGGCCACCCATCGCGTAGTGCGGCGCCGGATAGATCCTCATCGGGGTCTCATAGGGGTTTTCGCCGGTGATGTTCTCGTACATCTCGAACAGGTTTCCGTAGCGGACCTCGACCACTTCACGGCCCCGCTCGGCAATTGCGTCCCGGAAGTCGAGATAGACGCCCCGACCGGTGCCACCGACGCCGAGGCCGTCATCACAGACGACTTTGGCCGCCCTCGACGCGATGTCACGCGGCGCGAGGTTGCCGAATGACGGGTACCGCTCCTCCAGGAAGTAGTAACGCTCGCCGTCGGGGATTTCGGCCGGTGGGCGCTCATCCCCGGCCTTTCTCGGAACCCACACGCGGCCGTCGTTACGCAGCGATTCCGACATCAGGGTGAGCTTCGACTGGTACTCACCGGACTGGGGGATGCAGGTCGGGTGGATCTGGGTGTAGCAGGGGTTCGCCATCAGGGCGCCGTGCCGGTGGGCCCGCCAGGCGGCGGTCACGTTGGACCCCATGGCGTTGGTCGAGAGGTAGAAGACGTTGGTGTAGCCACCCGAGGCCAGGACCACCGCATCTGCCGCGTGCCGCTCGATCTCGCCGGTGACCAGGTTCCTCACGATCACGCCGCGGGCCTCGCCGTCGATGACCACGATGTCGAGCATCTCGTGGCGGCTGTGCACGGTGGCGTTGCCGGCGGCCACCTGGTGCTCGAGGGCGCTGTAGGCCCCGAGCAGCAGCTGTTGGCCGGTCTGGCCGCGCGAATAGAAGGTCCGCTGGACCAGCACGCCGCCGAACGAGCGGGTCGCGAGCTGCCCGCCGTACTCGCGATTGAACGGCACCCCCTGGGCGACGGCCTGATCGATGATGTTCTCGGAAAGCTCGGCCAGGCGCCAGACGTTGGCCTCCCGCGAGCGGAAGTCGCCCCCCTTCATCGTGTCGACGAACAGCCGGCGGGTCGAGTCACCTTCGTTGGCGTAGTCCTTGGCCGCGTTGATGCCGC
>JBGUDX010000171.1:0-3576 GCA_041821645.1 Acidobacteriota bacterium | reverse complement strand
ACCCAATCGGAGCCAAATGGGCATTCTGATCGCCTCAGAGCAGAGAGGCCAGGCACGTAAATGCCTGGCCTTCAAGAACTTCCTCAAACGAGGCCGACGGGGATCGAACCCGCAACCTCCGGATCGACAGTCCGGTGCTCTAACCAAGCTGAGCTACACCCCCGGGTTGCCCGGGACCCGGGCGATGGGCGGTGACAGACTCGAACTGCCGGCCCCCTGCGTGTAAGGCAGGTGCTCTACCAACTGAGCTAGGCGGGCGGGGCCGGGCGGGCCGTGCTCTGGGCGCTGAACGGGGCCGGAGCCCGGGTTTCAATCTGGAACCGGACCGGGTCGAAGGCGGTTGACCTCTCCGGCGAACTCGGCGGCACCGCCCTGACCGATCCGCGGGCCGGGGACTTCGACCTGATCGTCAACTCCAGCGCGGCAGGTCTTGGCGGCGGAGATCCCTTTGCCGATTTGCCATTGGATCCCCAGGAATTCCGTGCCGGGCAGGTAGTGGTCGACATGGTCTACGGCGATGCCCCGAGCCCGCTGCTGGAAGCGGCCGGCGCGGCCGGCGCCGATACAGTTGACGGCCTTGAGGTTCTGGTCCGGCAGGGAGCCCGCTCACTGGCGATCTGGACGGGACGCGAGCCCTCGCTGGAGGTCATGCGAGCCGCCGCCCGCGGCTGAACCGTCCCGCCGGCGCCCGGTTCACCGGCGGTGACCCCGCTCTAGTCGCGCGCGATGATTTCGGCTCTGACTTTGCCCGTGTTCAGGTCGGTGACCCTGTATCTGCCCGGGGACGCCGGCAGGACCAGATCGAACCGCGCCGGGGCGTAGGGGGTTGCGGTCTCGATACGGCCCAACCTCCTGATCTCGATCTCGGCCGTGGCGTCGACCTTCACCAGCAGCAGGATCCGCTCCCCGGGGGCGGAAGCGATCGTTTTCGGCGATCCGGTGGGATTGATCACCGTGGCATCGGCGGCGGAACCGGCCCCGGCGCCGGAGGCACCTGACGACGCCGGTCCGCCCCCGGCCTTGCCGGCGCCGGAGGTTCCGGTCGCTCCGCCGGTCCCGGCTGCATCGGAGACTCCGGTTGACCCGGTGGTCCCGGATTTCCCGGTGGCCCCGGAGGCGCCGGTGGCCGAGCCCTTCTCCTCCGCAGAATCCTGCCGGTCGGGCTGGGGGGTGACCATCGCGATGACGGTCGAGATGCCGAGCAGAACCAGCATCACGAGGATCAGCCTGCGGGCGGCCATCAGGCGAAAGCACTCCGGCGTATGCAGGCGGCATCTTCCATGCGGTTGCCAATAGCCTAAGCACCACGATGAGTTTCCGGTTCACGACAGCAGGCGAATCCCACGGTCCCGGCCTGGTCACCATCGTCGAAGGCCTTCCGGCCGGCCTCGAGCTCGATCGGGAGACACTCGACCGGGATATGGCCCGGCGTCAGCTCGGGCACGGACGCGGGGGCAGGATGAAGATCGAGACCGATGCGGTCGAGATCCGGACCGGCGTCCGCCACGGTTACACGCTCGGCAGCCCGATCGCCGCCCTCGTGGCCAACCGCGACTACGAGAACTGGGACGAGCGCATGAACCCGTGGCCGGTCGAATCAGAGATCCCGCCGATAACGCTGCCCCGGCCTGGCCACGCCGACCTGGTCGGGATGTGGAAGTACAAGCAGGGCGACCTGCGCAACATCCTCGAGCGGGCGAGCGCCCGTGAGACGGCGGCCAGGGTTGCGGCCGGCGCCCTCGCCCGTGCCTTTCTCAGCGCGGTCGGGGTCACCGTGGTGAGCCATGTGACCGGGATCGCCTCGGTCAAGGCGCCCGATCCCGAGGGCCTCGGGATCGAAGACTTCGAGGGCGTGGACGACGATCCGGTGCGCTGCCTCGACTCCGAGACCTCGGCACTGATGGTCGAGGAGATCAATGTGCTGCGCAAGAGGAACGAGAGCCTCGGCGGGACATTCGAGGTCCGCGTGTTCGGTCTGGTCCCCGGCCTCGGCAGCCACGTCTCCTGGGAGGACCGGCTCGACGGTCGCCTGGCCCAGGCGGTCTGCTCGATCCAGGCGGTCAAAGGCGCCTCGATCGGCGAAGCCTGGGACGTCGCCTCGAGGCCCGGCTCGGAAGCACACGACGAGATCTTCTTCTCCGAGGAGCGTGGCTACTACCGCGAGAGCAATCACGCCGGCGGACTCGAGGGCGGCATGACCAACGGCGAGCCGCTGTCGGTGAGGGCGGCGATCAAACCGATCTCGACTCTCACCAAGCCGCTTCGATCGGTAGACACGGCCACCGGGGAGCCGGCCCAGGCCCACAAGGAGCGGACCGACTCGACCGTGGTGCCGGCTGCGGCGGTGGTGGCCGAGGCGATGGTCTGCCTGGTCCTGGCCGGGTGCTATCGCGAGAAGTTCGGCGGGGACCACATCGATGACGTGGTCGCCGCTCTCGACGCCTACAGGGAACGCATCGGCTGGCAATGATCTGCCTGGTCGGGTTCATGGGTGCCGGCAAGACCTCGGCATTGGCCGAACTTGCCGCTCAGGGGCTTGAGACCGCCGACTCGGACGACCTGGTCGAGGCCGAGATCGGCTGCCCGATCGCCGAGTACTTCGACCGGCACGGCGAGCAGTCGTTCCGGGAGGCCGAACAGAAGATCGTGCTCGAAGCGATGGCTGATCCCGGCCTGGACGCGCTGGCCCTCGGCGGCGGAGCGGTCGAGAGCCCGGCGATCCGGGAGGCCCTGAAGGGCCGGTCCCACACCGTCGTCTGGCTGGAGATCCCGCCGGAGGTGGCCTGGCGCAGGGCCCGGACGAGCCGCCGCCCGCTGGCCCGGGACCGGGCCACATTCACCGATCTGCTCGCCCGCAGGCAGCCGCTCTACACGGAGGTCGCCGACGCGACGCTGCCGGCGACCGGGGGGCGGATGTGGGACCGCGCGCTGGAGCCGGTCCGGATGCTGGCGGACCTGCCGGCCGGAACCCGGATGTTCTGGGCCGAGGGCGCAGACGGCGGTCATCCGGTCTACGTCGGCCGGGGCCTGCTCGGATCGGCGCTGTTCACTGATCCGGGCGCCTTGCTTCCGGGTGACGGGCGCTCGTTCGGCATAACCGACGACTCGGTCGGCCCGCTCTACGGAGACCGCCTCGGGTCGCTCGCCGGCGAGATCACGGTGCCGCCCGGCGAGAGTGCCAAGACGATGACCCGGGCCGAGCAGGTTCTGCGTGAGATGGCCACGCTCGGCATGACCCGGGCCGACCGCGTGATCGCCCTCGGAGGCGGTGTGGTCGGCGACCTGGCCGGTTTCTGTGCCGCGACGTACCAGCGGGGAGTGCCGGTGGTGCAGGTCCCGACCACGCTCGTCGCCCAGGTCGATTCGGCCTACGGAGGCAAGACCGGGGTCGACCTGCCCGAGGGAAAAAACTACGTCGGCGCGTTCCATCTGCCGTCGCTGGTGGTGACCGATGTCGACACCCTGGCCACCCTGCCGGAAGGCGAGCTCAGCGCCGGCATGGCCGAGGTCGTGAAGACGGCCCTGCTGGCCGGCGGCTGGATCTGGGATGAGGTCCGCGCCCTGGAGCCCGGCGGG
>JBGUDX010000170.1:0-3600 GCA_041821645.1 Acidobacteriota bacterium | reverse complement strand
TTATCAACGCCTCCAGAGCCGGCGGCACCAGCTTATGCGCCGCTATGACGGAGAAGTTGTCCACCTTCATCTGATCGGCTGAAAAGATCGCCGCCGCGATGGTAGGGGCGGTGGTCTCGAATCCGATCGCAAAGAAGACGACCTCGCGGTCGGGGTTCTGACGGGCGATCTTGAGCGCGTCCAGTGGCGAGTAGACCATGCGCACGTCGGCGCCACGCGCCTTGGCGTCGAGCAGCGACCCGTCCGAGGCCGGAACCCGCATCATGTCGCCGAAGGTCGTGAAGATCACCTCGGGCCGTTCGGCGATCGCGATCGCGTCGTCCTGGCGGCCCATCGGGATGACGCAGACCGGGCAGCCCGGGCCGTGAACCAGCTCGACCTCGTCGGGGAGCAGGTCCTCGACCCCGTGCTTGTAGATCGAGTGGGTGTGGCCCCCGCAGACCTCCATCAGCTTGTAGCGGCGCCCCGGCTCGACAAGATCGCCGATCTCGGCCGCCAGCCGCCGTGCCAGGGCGGGGTCGCGGTACTCGTCGACGAATCGCATCCCGCTCACCGGCAGGCCTCGTCCACCAGCAGGTGGCAGATCGTCGCCTGGGCCTCCTGGATCCTGGGGATGTACTCGCTGGGGACGACGAACAGGTGGTCGAGCCCCTCGACTTCGGCCAGGCGGCCGCCGTCGTGGCCGGCTATGGCGACGGTCAGGGCCCCGATCCCGGTGGCCAAATCCATGGCGGTGATCAGGTTGGCCGAGCCGCCGCTGGTCGAGATCGCCACCGCGACGTCTCCGGGACGTGCCAGCGCCGCCAGCTGCCTGGCGAAGGCCTGGTCGAAGCCGACGTCATTGGCCACCGCGGTGACCGTGGCCGGGTCATTGCCGAGGGCGATCGCCGGCCATCCATGCGCGAGCGCATCGGCCGCGAGGTCCTGGGCGTCGGTGGCCGAGCCTCCGTTGCCGAACGCGATCAGGCGGCCCCCGGCATCCAGTCGGCCGCGGATCTCCGCTCCGCAGCGGGCGATCGCTTCGAGATCGATCCGGGCGCGAAGCGCGATCACCTCCTCGGCCTTTCGCACGGTGGACGATTCGAGTTCGGCCAGCACGTTCTCGAGGTCCGGTTCGCCGCGATCGGGGCCGCCGCCCAGGAATGGATAAAGGAACCCGGTCGGTTCGGCGTCGACCTTTTCCAGCGCCACGCCGGCGTGGCAGAGCAGCCGGTCGCCGACCTGCACGTCGTCGACCAGCTCGGTCGCGATCTGCTCACGCGCGCCGTCCTTCTCGATGACCGCGGTCGCTCCGCCGGCCTCGATCACTTCGGCGGTGATCGCGACGTCTCCGCAGGTGATGCAGGCCCCGGCCGCTTCCCCTTCGATCAGTCCCGGCTGCTCGAAGAAGACGTGGACCAGCTCCCAGAGCACGTGGTAGGCGGTCTCCTGCACCTCCTGGACCACGGCCGGATCGTCGCCGGGCACCGCGAAAAGATGATCGGCCTCGGGAGTCCCCGAGCGGTGCTCGCCGTTCATGGCGAGATCGCCCGCCGGCTCAGCCGTGAATGCGATCGTCAGGAGACCGAGCGAGCGGGCTTCGTCGAGAAACCCGGCGAAGGCCGGATCACCGGTGCGATGGGCGAGTGCCAGCGCGATGTCGCCGGGCCGCGCAAGCCGCGTCAGGGTCGAGAGCCCGGTCGGGTCGTTGCCGGGGGCGATCGCCGGGAACGCCCTCTTGCCGACGATCACCGGATGCATGAACTCGACCGCGGCATGAGCCGCATCAGTCGCGGCCGGGCCGGAGCCGAACGGGATCAGGGTGCCGCCGCGGGCGAACGCAACGGCCATCTGGTGGCAGGCGCGTGCCAGCCGGCCGCTCTCCCGCCGGAAGAACTCCCGCACGGCGCGCTCCCGCCCGGCGAGTGCCTCAGTCGATGGCGCTGGATTCGAGATCGGCCAGCTCCTCCTCCCAGGGCGCTCCCAGGGCACGTAATGCGCGCAGCATCTCCTCCGCCTCGCTCTCGTCGATGCGCGAGATCGCGAAACCGACGTGGATCAGGACCCAGTCTCCGACCCCGACCGCATCGGGGCCCTCCCAGAGCAGGCCGACGTCTACGTTGCGCCGCACCCCGGAGACCTCGATCTTGGCGGTCCGGTTGTCGAGGTCCACGATCTCGACTATGAGGCCGGGAATGCCCAGGCACATCAGTCCACCCTCCTCGCCGCGACCGCCGCCTGCCCGAAGCTGATGCCGCCGTCGTTCGGAGGGACGCGGCGGTGCCGGAGCACCCGGAATCCCTGGTCCTCGAGCCGGCGGGTGACGCCGGCCAGCAGCCGGCGGTTCTGGAAGCTTCCGCCGGACAGTGCCACCAGGCGCGGCTCACCGGCCTCGGCGCAGGCAGCAGCCGCCGCCGCGGCGATTCCCTCGTGGAAGGCGGCGGCGATCTGCCCGCGGGGTCGGCCCGAAGCCAGATCGTCGTGGGCGGCTGCCACCAGGTCGGGGCCGTGGATCAGGCCGCGCTCGACCCGGCATGGATACGGCTCGGCCTGAAGCTCCCCGGCCAGCAGCTCCAGTTCGATCGCCGCCTGGCCTTCGTAGGCGACCTCGGTGCGGACGCCGAGCAGCGCCGCCACTGCGTCAAAGAGGCGCCCCATGCCCGATGAGACCGGGGCGTTCGCCTTCAGGCTCTCGCGAACCAGGCCCCAGCGCTCGAACTCCACCGGCCTGCCGGCGCGCTCCAGGTACGAGGCGGCCATCCGCCAGGGCTCCAGGATCGCCCGCTCGCCCCCGGGCAGCGGGACCGGGTCGAGATGCGCCAGTCGCTCGAAGCCGGACAGGTCGCACCGCAGCAGCTCGCCCCCCCAGAGGGTGCCGTCGGTGCCGTAACCGGTGCCGTCGAAGACCAGCGCCAGGGCGGGCCCCTGCTCTCCGTGTTCGGCGAGGCAGGCGGCGGCGTGGGCGTGGTGGTGCTGGACCGCGATCCGGTCCGCCGGCTGGTCCAGCGCCCAGCGCGTTGCCAGGTAGTCGGGGTGCAGATCATGGGCGACGACCGCCGGGCGGACGGACAGCATCTCGAGGTAGAGCTCGAGGTCGGCCCGGAAGGCGGCAAGGGCGAGCGGTGAGTCGAGGTCACCGAGGTGGGGGGAGAGGAACGCCTTCTCGCCCCGGACCACGCAGAAGGTGCTCTTCAGCTCAGCCCCGGCGGCGACGATCGGTTCGGAGCCGGCCCTGGTCAGGGCGAGTGCCCCGGGGGCGAAACCGCGGGAGCGGCGCACCGGGAGACCGGATCCGAGCACCGAGTCTTCGCAGCGACGGTGGATCGCCCGGTCATGGGTCAGGAAGGCGTCGGCGATGCCGCCCAGCCGCCGGTGCGCGTCGGCGTCGTCGATCGCGATCGGCTCGTCGGAGCGGTTGCCGCTGGTCATCACCAGCGGCCGCCCGAAGTCGGTGCAGAGCAGGTGGTGGAGTGGGGTGTAGGGCAGCATCACCCCGAGCCAGGGGGTTCCGGGGGCGACCGATTCTGCCAGCCAGGCCGCGTCCGATCGGCGGGCGAGCACGATCGGGCGCTCGCGACTCTCGAGCAGGCGCCGCTCGGCCTCGTCCAGATCGACCAGCGT
>JBGUDX010000169.1:0-3686 GCA_041821645.1 Acidobacteriota bacterium | reverse complement strand
GGAGGCGGCGTTGAGCCTCGGAGTCAGGTTGTTCGAGCACACGCCGGCTACCGATATCCGCGACCTCGGGAGCACGTTGCGTATCTACGCTCCCCAGGGCCGGGTCGATGCCGGAAAGGTTCTGCTGGCGACCAACGCATTTCCGCCGCTGGTCCGTGAGATCCGCCGCTACGTCGTTCCGGTCTACGACTACGTGCTTGTCACCGAGCCGCTTACCGCGGAGCAGCTTGACCAGATCGGGTGGAAGAACCGGTACGCGATGGAAGACGCCGGCAACGAGTTTCACTACTACCGGCTGACCCCGGACGACCGCATTCTCTGGGGAGGCTTCGGCGCGGCCTACGGGGGACGGGTCAACCCGGCGATGGAGGACCGGGACGAGATGTTCCAGATGCTGGCCCACAACTTCTTCATCAACTTCCCGCAGCTCTCGGACGTGCGGTTCAGCCACAGGTGGGCCGGGGCGATCGACACCTGCAGCCGTTTCTCGGTCTTCTTCGGATCCTCCTTCGCCGGGCGCCTGCGCTACGCCGCCGGATATACCGGCCTCGGAGTTGGCGCTTCCCGCTTCGGTGGTCGGGTGGCGCTCGACCTGCTGGATGGCCGGGAGAATGAAGCGAAGGCCCTCTCACTGGTGCGAAAGAGGCCGATGCCTTTCCCTCCGGAGCCGCTCCGGCGCGGTGTCATCTCGTTCACCATGAACCGCCTCGAGGCTGCCGACCGGGCCGGCGGCCGAAAAGGCATCTGGCTGCGGACCCTCGACCGGCTCGGCCTGGGATTCCAGAGCTGAGGCCTGATCAGATGGGTTCGAAAGACGACAGCCGGCCGGAAAGGAATCAGGTCCCCGAAAAGGCGCGGGTCGTGGTCATCGGCGGCGGCATCGCCGGAGTCAGCGTTCTCTACCACCTGGCCAGGCTGGGGTGGACCGATTGCGTGTTGGTCGAAAAGGCCTGGCTGACAGCAGGCTCGACCTGGCATGCGGCCGGTCTCTGCACCCAGTTCAACGCGTCGCTGCCGGCCTTGCGGTTGCTGATGCGCAGCCTCAAACTCTACGAGGAGCTGGGCGCGGATTCCGAGATCGGGGTCGGGCTCAAGCGGGTGGGCAGCGTCCGGCTGGCCACGACCGCGGACGAGGTGGACCAGCTGAAAGCGCGCTCGGAAACGGCGCGCTCGGCCGGGCTCCCCTACGAGCTGATCGGCCCCGACGAGGTCCGCGACCTCTTCCCCCTCGTCGAAACCGAGGGCATCAAAGCGGCGGCCCATCTACCGTCCGACGGCTACGTAGATCCGACCCTGGTGACCCAGGCGCTGGCCGAGGCAGCCCGCGAGGCGGGCAGCTCGATCGTGCAGCGCGCCGAGGTCACCGCGACCACGGAGATCGACGGCGGCTGGCGTGTGGAGACGACCGCCGGAGAGATCGAGTGCGAGTTCGTGGTCAACGCGGCCGGCCAGTGGGCGCCCCGGGTCGCCCGGATGGCGGGGATCGATCTGCCGATCTCGGCCCTGCAGCACCAATACGTGGTCACCGAGCAGCTCGATGAGGTCGGGGCGCTCGAGAGCGAGTTGCCGGTGTTGCGCGACCCGGAGCACTCCTATTACGTGCGGCAGGAAGGCGGCGCGCTCCTGGTGGGGCCGTTCGAGAAGGATCCGCTGCCGTTCGCGCCCGAGGGCGTGCCGAACGACTTCGAGGGACGACTCCTGCCGGGCAACATGGACCAGATCATGGGGGTGATGCTGGGCTCCGCCGAACGCGTTCCCCTGCTCGCCGATGCCGGGCTGAAGACCGTGATCAACGGCCCCGACGGCTACACGCCCGATGGTCACTGCCTGATGGGTGAGGCCGCCGGCCGAAGGGGGTACTTCGTGCTCGCCGGGTTCAGCATCTTCGGCATCGTCTTCGGCGGCGGTGCCGGCGAATCCCTCGCCGAGTGGATTGTCGACGGTCAGCCGGGTGACGACCTCTGGGAGATGGACGTGCGCCGGTTCGGTCCCTACGCCTCACCGGTCTCGTTCGTCCAGGCGCGCGCCGGGGAGGTCTACGGACGCGAGTACGCGGTCCACTACCCGCTGGAGGAATACGAGAGCTCGCGGCCGCTCAAGGCGGATCCGCTTTTCGAAACGCTGCGGTCGCGTGGAGCCGTGTTCGGCGAGCGCTTCGGGTGGGAGCGACCGCTCTGGTTCAGCCGTAGCCCTGAGCCGCCAGCCAAACCGTATTCGTTCCGGAGGCCGGCCTGGCACGACGACGTGGGGGAGGAGTGCCGAGCCGTCCGCGAGGCGGTCGGAGTGCTGGATCAGACCAGTTTCGCCAAGTACGAAGTCAAGGGCCTCGGCTCGGCGGCCTTTCTCGAGCGGCTCTGTGCCAATCATCTGCCGAAGAAGCCCGGGTCGATCGTCCTGACCCAGATGCTGACCCCGAACGGAGGCATCGAGTGCGACGTCACCGTCACCTGGCTGGGTGAGAACCATTACTACGTCGTGTCGGCGGCAGCGGCCGAGGACCACGATTACAGCTGGATATCGCGTCACGTCCCGGATGACGGTTCGGTCGAATTGAACAACGTCAGCTCCGCAGTCGGCGTTCTGACGATCGCCGGCCCCTCGTCACGCGCTCTGGTCGAGAGGATCACCACCGCGGACGTGTCCGCCGAGGCGTTCCCGTTCTTCCGGACGCGTGAGTTCGAGGTGGGACCGGTCCCGGTGCGGGCGATGCGGCTCTCCTACACCGGCGAGCTCGGCTTCGAACTCCACCATCCGATCGAGTTCTCGCGGCGCCTGTATCGCGAGGTCCAGGAAGCGGGGGAAGACCTCGGCCTGACCGACTTCGGCTATCTCGCGCTGGAGTCGCTGCGACTGGAGAAGGGCTACCGGCTGTGGGGCGCCGACATCTGTCAGCAGGACACCCCGATGGAGGCCGGGATGGGCTTTTTCGTCGACTGGGACGGCGACTTCATCGGCCGGGACGCCCTGCAGGACCAGCGGGACAATGGTCCGCGCCGCCGGTTGGTGAACCTGCATTGCGCCGGAGAACTGCCCGGGCTGCTGCTCCCGCATCAACCGGTGTTCGCCGACGGCGAGCTGATCGGATCGATCAGGGTCGGTGCTTACGGCCACACGATCGACAGGACCATAGCCCTGGCCTACCTGCCGACCGAGATCGTGGACGGTGACGCCCGCATCGAGCTGGGGGTGCTGGGAGAGCGCCATCCGATGGAGGTCACGGCAGAGCCTCTGTACGACCCTCGCAACGAGCGCGCACGCGGATAGACGACCGGCCCCGTGGCGCCGGTTCCGCCGCGCCGTCAGCCGGGCTTGCGCAGCTCCCACAGCTCGATGAAGCCGACGTCGGAGAATCCGAGGCGCTCGTAGACCGGGGCCCCGGCCGTGCTCGCCTGCAGGGTGCCGGTCCGTATGCCGCGATCGCGGCTGTCGGTGAGCAGGCGGGCCACGATCGCTGCGGCCAGGCCCTGGCACTGATGCCCGGGAACGGTCGCGACCCCGGTCACGCAGACATCGTCATAGCCCTCGATCACGATCGCGCAGGAGACCGGCTCGCCGTCGATCACCGCAGCCAGGGCGCGGACCGGGAGATCCGGGTCCCGGTCGATTGCCGCTCCCCAGCCCGGCCCTTCGATCCCATAGGCGAGATCGTTGATCCTGCTGATCTCGCCGAGATCGACTTCGACCAA
>JBGUDX010000168.1:0-3693 GCA_041821645.1 Acidobacteriota bacterium | reverse complement strand
TGGTCATCCGCCGGTTTTCGACGCGCTCACGCTCTGTGCGCAGGATTCGTTTTTTCTGTGAGGCTATGTTGGCCATGATCGTCTGGTCTGCTCGCCCCGGGGGTGAACCCCTCGCAAGCGGTCGCCGACTATACCGATAGCGAGCTTGGAAACGCCACGCGACCCCGATAACAGCCCCTCCGGGGAGGAAGAGCTCGACTCGTTCGAGGCCGGTGCCCGTGCGGCGGAACATGCCGTACGCAGCGCCTCGGAGCGGGCCGACCGCATTCTCGAGGACAGCGAACGGCCCGAACAGATACTGGCCGCTAGAGGCGACATCGGCATGGAAGGCGGCGTATCGACCCCGCTGGTCAGGAGCCTGGTCACCGAAGCGGAAGAGCGGCTGGCGGATCACGAGGCCGGCGGCGAGCGTGAGGCCGGCAGCGATCGCGAGGCCGAAGCCGGGGCCGAAGGTGAGGGCGAAGGCGAAGCGGGGAAGACGGCCGCCCCCGGCCGTCTTGCCCGCTCGACCGCGTTCTTCTCGGTGGCGACCGCCGCCTCGCGAGTGGCCGGGCTGGCCCGCGAGATCGTGGTCGCCGGCTACTTCGGCATCACCGGTCCGATGTCGGCGTTCACCGTCGCGTTCCAGGTCCCCAACCTGATCCGGGCCCTTTTCGCCGACGCCGCCCTTCAGCCGGCCTTCGTGCCGATATTCACCGAGCAGATCGAGCAGGGGAAGTACAAGGAGGCCTTCCGCATGGCTTCGACCATGATCCTGCTGGTGACCATGGTGCTCGGGGTGATCACCGCGGTGTTCATCCTCGGAGCGAGTTTCATAATGCCGCTGTTCGCCCCGGGATTCAGCGCCGAGACCGAGTCGCTGATGGTCGTGCTCTCCCAGATCATGTTCCCGATCGTGATCCTGCTCGGGGTGACCGGGGTCGTGGTCGGGATCCTCAACAGCTACGACCGTTTCGGCGCGTTCGCGATCTCCCCGCTGTTCTGGAACCTGACGATCATCGCGGTGGTCGTCGCGACCGTTCCGCTGTTCCCGGAGGACAAGCAGATCTACGCCTACGCCGTCGGGGTCGTGGCCGGGACGGTGGTCCAGTTGCTGATCCCGACCTGGGACCTCCGTCACACGCCGTTTCGCGGGACCCTGAAGGTCAATTTCCGCGACCCGAACGTGAAGAGGGTGCTGCTCCTGATGATCCCGGTGACGCTCAGCCTCGGCCTGATCAACTTCAACCTGCTGGTCAACAGCTTCTTCGGAAGCCTGGTAAGCGACGAGGCTCCGGCCGGCATCGACAAGGCGTTCCGGATCTACCAGCTTCCCCAGGGGATCTTCTCGGTTGCGATCGCGACCGTCCTGTTCCCGACGCTGGCCCGGTTCGCGACCCGCGGTGATTACGGCAGCCTGCGGTCGACCCTGGCCAAGGGCATGCGACAGATCGTCTTCGTCCTGCTGCCGGCCACCGCGGCGATCCTCGTCCTGGCGGAACCGATGACCAGGCTCGTTTTCGAGCGGGGAGAGTTCACGCCCGACCAGACCGAGGTCGTCGCAACGGCACTGTTCTGGTTCGCCTTCTCCCTGCCGACCAACGGATTGTTCCTGCTGCTCAGCCGAACCTTCTTCGGCCTGCAGAAACCCTGGATCCCGACCGCGATCGCCGGCCTCAACCTGGTTGTCACCGCGGTGGCTTCGTTTTTCCTCTACCGGCCGTTCGGGGTGGCCGGGATCGTTGCGGCCACGGCGATCGCGACCACCGTTTCCGTGGCGATCCAGATCGTCCTGCTGCGGACCCGCCTCGGCGGAATCGAGATGCCCAGACTGATCGCCTCGACCGCCCGGATCGCGGTCGGCTCGGCCGTCCTGGCCGGGGTCTCCTGGGCGGTCTGGGACCTGCTCGACCAGACACTCGGCCGCGGCCTCGTCGGACAGATCGTCTCACTCGGCGCCGGCCTCGCCCTCGGCGGGATCTCGTACGTGGCGGTGTGCCACCTGCTCCGCGTGCGCGAGCTCGATGAGGTGGCGGCGCTGGTGCGACGGAGATCATGAGTTTTTCCGCGTACCTGGCCGGCTCGGCCGGCCTGATCGTCGGAGTCGCCGCGATCTTCACGATCGCCACCGTGTTCCGGGCACGGCTGCTGGGCCCGCAGCCGGGACCGGTGGGCTGGGTGGCGACGATCGTGACCGCTTCCGCGACGGCGGTCGTCCTGGCCCTGATCCTCGGCAGCTTCGGCATTCTCGAGGGCTGGACCTACCTTGCGCTCGTGGTCGGTATGGCGATCGCGGTCTGGGTGTGGCGCGAACGCATCCCGGGGGCCGGGCCGCTGCCCGAGCCGCCGCGGGTCGCTTCCGGCGCGGCCCTGACCGCGGTCGGGCTGGCGGTGGCGGCCCTGGCTGTCGGGGTGTTCTCGGTCGGGGTCAGGCTGAAGTACGGCACCGGCATGACCGGCTTCGATTCGACCTGGTACCACGGCCCGTTCGCGGCCGGGCTGGCCGGCTCCGGTGACACCTTCTCGCTGCAGTTCCTCGCGCCGCAGTTCCTGAGCTGGTTCTACCCCCAGAATTCGGAGCTGATCCATTCTCTGGGCATCCTCGCTTTCGGCAACGACCTGCTGTCGCCACTGATCAACATCGGCTGGCTGGGCGCCTGCCTGCTGGCGGCCTGGTGCATCGGGCGGCCGTACGGCGGGGCCGCGATATCGGTCGCCGGGGTGGCGATCGTGCTGGCCTCGACCGCGATGATCGATCAGGCGGGCGAGGCCCGCAACGACATAGTCGGAACGTTCTTTGTGCTTGCCGCGCTGGCGCTGCTGGTCAACTTTGCGGCCGGGGGGCGGAAGCTCACGGCCGGGCCGGTGATCCTGATCGCGCTGTCGGCCGGGCTGGCGGCCGGGACCAAGGTCAACTTCATCCCCGCCGCCCTGGCGCTCGGCCTGGCCGTGGTCGTCCTGGCAGAGCCGGCCATCCGCCGGAGGGCCGGGATTCTCGCGGTTCTGGCCGGGCTGCTCGCGGGCGGCTACTGGTACCTGCGCAACCTGATCCACAGCGGCAACCCGCTGCCCTGGATCGACCACGTCGGCCCGATCGGCCTGCCCGGCCCCGACCAGGACGTCGGAGGCCGGGGGGAGGGCTCGGTCTGGGGCTACCTGACCGAAACGACGGTGATCGGGGACTGGTTCCTGCCGGGCTTCGAGGACGGGTTCGGCCAGGGCTGGCCGGTTCTGCTGCTGGCCGCCGGGGCCGGGCTTCTGCTCTGCCTGTGGCGGGGCTCCGGGCCTGCCAGGCGAACCGGCGCCGCGGTCGGACTTGCGCTCGTGGTCGCCTGGCTGGTCGCCCCGACTTCAGCCTCCGGCCCGCCCGGAGAACCGGCAGGCTTTGTCTCGGGCCTGCGCTATCTGGCCCCGGCCGCGGCGGTCGGCCTAGCCCTGCTCGGCAGCGCGGTCGGTCCCAGGGGCCTCGGGGCGCGCTGGCTCGTGATCGGCGTCCTGGTACTGCTCACCCCGTTCACTATGGCGTTCAGCTCCACCTGGGGGCTGCGCTACTGGCTGGGTGCGCTGCTGGTGGCTGCCACCGTCTGGTTCGTGACCGTCGGCGTCATGGCGGTCCGCGGCCGGGTCCGCGATGGCCAGACCCGGCCGGGCGATCAGCGGGCGCTGCCCCCGGGATCGTGGGCCGGGCCCGGAATCCGGTCTCCGGGGGGGCTG
>JBGUDX010000167.1:0-3700 GCA_041821645.1 Acidobacteriota bacterium | reverse complement strand
GCAGATCGGAGCGGCGAAGCAGGCCGGCGAACAGCCGACCGAAGCGATCGAACAGGTGCGCGAACTCAAGGCCGGCCTGGAGCGGCTCGAAGCCGAACTGGCCGAAGTGGAGGCGGACCGCGACCGGATCGCCGCGAGCCTGCCCAATCTGCCCGATCCGGCGAGCCCCGACGGCTTCACCGACGAGGACGCCGAACTGATCCGGGAGGTCGGCGAGGTCCCGAGTTTCAGTTTCGAGCCGAAAGACCACCTCGAGCTGGCCGAGGCCGGCAACCTGATCGAGATGAAGGCGGCGGCCGCGGCCTCGGGGTCCCGGTTCGCCTACCTCAAGGGCGATCTGGCGATGCTCGAGTTCGGCCTGGTCCGGTTCGTGATGGAGGCCCTTCGCGAACACGGTCACGAGCCGGTCGTGCCGCCGGTTCTGGTCCGGGAGGAGGCCCTGTTCGGAACCGGTTTCCTGCCGGGCGACCGCGACCAGATCTATGAACTGCCCCGGGACGAGCTGTTCCTTGCCGGCACCTCGGAGGTCCCGCTTGCCGCGCTCCATGCCGGCTCGATCCTCGAAGCCGAACAGCTGCCGATCCGGTACGGCGGCTTCTCGACCTGCTTCCGGCGCGAGGCCGGGGCCGCCGGTCGCGACACCCGGGGGATTTTCCGGGTTCACCAATTCGACAAGGTCGAGATGTTCTCGTTCGTCCGGCCCGAAGACGCGGTCGCCGAGCACGAGCGGATCCTGGCGATCGAAGAGCAGATCCTCAGCCGGCTGGAGTTGCCCTACCGGGTGGTCGATATCGCGGTCGGTGATCTCGGTGCCCCGGCCGCGCGCAAGTTCGACTGCGAAGCCTGGATTCCCAGCCAGGGGCGCTACCGCGAGTTGACCTCCTGTTCGAACACCACCGACTTCCAGGCGCGGCGCCTCGACTGCCGCTTCCGGCCCGAGCCGGGCGCCCCTCCGGAGTTCGTCAACACGCTGAACGGGACTGCCCTGGCGGTCGGCAGGACCCTGATTGCCCTGCTCGAAAACCATCAGCGGGAAGACGGCTCAGTCGTCCTGCCCCGGTTTTTGGGCGACTACGGCGCCCCGGTGAAAATCGGCTGACCGTAGGCACTGCCGGTTACTCCTTGTCGCGGAACTCCAGTGAGCAGCCGTTGATGCAGTAGCGCTGCCCGCTCTCTCCGGGGCCGTCATCGAAGACGTGACCGAGGTGGGCGTCGCAGTCCCTGCAGACGACCTCGGTGCGTGACATCCCGAGGCTGCGGTCGGTTCGAAGCTCGACCCGCTCGAGATTGGCCGGCTCGGTGAAGCTGGGCCAGCCGGTCCCGGATTCGAACTTGGCGCCGGATTCGAACAGCACCGTTTCGCAGCAGACGCAGGTGTAGGAACCGTCACGATCGTTGTCGAGGTGGGGACCGGTGAACGGGCGCTCGGTGGCGGCCCGGCGGGTGACTTCATAGGCCTCCGGTGACAGCTGCTGCTGCCAGTCCTCGTCAGTTCTCTTGTTTTGCATTTTCTCCTCGCTCACAGCAGGGTCCCAACGGTCTGGATTGCCGGCCAATGGTATCTGCTGACGGCCGCGTGCTGGGAGATTCGGTGCAGGCAAAGGGGGCGGCAACGAAAAATTGAACACAAACCTGGAATTCCGTGTACCCTCCTGTGACGGATGTACGCACCAGGAGGGTGTGGTTTTGGGAGCACCGGCATCTAAACGGGTTCGGACCGGGACGCTCTTGTTTGAATCTCGGACCCGGATAGGGATACTGTGCTTTCACCCGTTACTCGTCTTGGGAGTTTTCATCCGCTGCGCCAAAATGGCGCCGGAGGCCGCGGCCGGCTGCTCACCCTGCTGCTCGCCTTCTCGGTGCTTGCGCTGCTCGTTTCGATGAGCCCTTCGGCCGCCCCGGTGGCAAAAGCCTCTGCCAAAAACCGGAACCTGAGCAGGCTGCTGGCTCCGACGAGCGTCTGTTCCACCGAACCGGCCACCAGGAACCTGAACCGGGCCGCAAAGGCAATGGGCTGCATGACCAACTACGCCCGCCGGCGGGCAGGCGTGAAGAAGCTGCACACCCTTTCCTCGCTCAATCGCTCCGCGAAGATGAAGTCCCGGGACATGCTTCGCTGCGATACCTTCGCCCACACCTCCTGCGGACGAAACGTGCTCCACTGGTACAAGCGGGTCGGATACATCGGAAAGGTCTGCCGAGAAATCAGCGAGAACATCGGTTGGGGCGGCGGCGCGCTGGCCAACACCCGCAACATGTTTCGCGCTCTGCTTTACTCGGCCGGGCACCGCCACACCATCCTCAGCAGGAAGTACACCGTGATCGGGAACGGCGTGGTCCGGGGCAACATGAAGGGCGTATCCGGAGCCGGAGTCTGGACTCAGCACTTCGGCGGACCCTGCTGACCTAGGGCCCGCAGAGCCTGACCGCTGCGTCGCGAACCACCGGCGGACGGGAGTCACACTAAGATCGGGGCCATGGCTACCCGACCCCGAGGAGATTGAGCATGGCCCAGGAACCCGAACTCGACGTCCTGCTCGAAACTGAAAAGACCTTTCCCCCTCCCTCCGGGTTCGCTGAAGCGTCCGAGTTCAACGATCCCGGCATCTACGAGAGGGCCGAAGCCGACCCCGAATCCTGGTGGGCGGAATGGGCCGACAGGCTCGAGTGGATCGAGCCGTACGACCAGGTGCTCGACTGGAGCGACCCACCACACGCCAAGTGGTTCGCAGGGGGGCGCCTGAACGTCAGCGCCAATTGCCTCGACCGCCACGTCGAAGCGGGGAACGGCGACCGGGTCGCCTTTTTCTGGGAGGCCGAAGACGCCGATCAGAGCGGGCCGGAAGGCCGCAAGCAGATCACCTACGCCTGGCTTCTCGACCAGACCCAGCGATTCGCCAACGTGCTGAGGGATCACGGTGTCGGTAAGGGCGACGTGGTCGGGATCTTCATGCCGATGGTCCCCGAGGCCGCGGTGGCGATGCTGGCCTGCACCAGGATCGGGGCAGTGCACAACGTCGTCTTCGGCGGCTTCTCGGCCGAATCCGTAAAGGAGCGCATGGAAGTGTCGGAGGCGAAGGCCCTGGTCACCGCCGACGCCACTCTGCGCCGGGGAAACCCGGTCCCGATGAAGAGCCAGATCGACTCGGCGCTGGACGAACTGCCGGCGATGGAGCAGGTGATCGTGGTCGATCGCTGTGGCACCGAACCGCCGATGAAGCCGGGCCGGGATCTCGACTGGGCGGACGCGGTGGACGCGGCCGATCCGGTCTGCGCGCCCGAGCCGATGGATGCCGAGGATCCCCTCTACCTGCTGTACACGTCGGGTTCGACCGCGAAGCCCAAAGGCATCGTGCACACCACGGCCGGATACCTGACCCACGTGACCGCCACCCACAAGATGGTCTTCGACCTGAAAGACGATGACGTCTACTGGTGTGCGGCCGACATCGGCTGGGTCACCGGCCACTCCTACATCGTCTACGGCCCGCTGGCCAACGGAGCCACCTCGGTGATGTACGAGGGGGCCCCGGACTATCCGGACAAGGACCGCTGGTGGCAGATCGTCGAGCGGTACGGCGTGAACATCCTGTACACGGCACCGACCGCCATCCGTTCGTTCATGAAGTGGGGCGACGAGTACCCCGCGCGGAATGACCTTTCCTCACTCCGGCTTCTGGGTTCGGTCGGTGAGCCGATC
>JBGUDX010000166.1:0-3716 GCA_041821645.1 Acidobacteriota bacterium | reverse complement strand
CCCGCCGGTACGGCGCTCACGCTGATCGGCTTCGAGCGACCAGCTCGCGACAGCGGATGGGTCCAGCCCCGTGAGCTGGCGCTGTTCCGCACCGTCGGAGGCAGCGGCGGGAAGGCCGCTCAAGTCCCGGTCGAGCACAGGTGCAAGCCGGTCGAGGTGCGGGTCGACGCCTATCTGGACGGCGCTTTCGTCGAGTCGTTCACCGGGCCCGGTGGTGCGGCGACATGCTGAGCCGCTGAGAAGCCGGCTCAGGGCAGAGATTCGGCGGTTACTGCCGATGACTAGGATCCGGCGGTGACCTTGCCCTCGTACTCGCGCTTGCCCGCGACCATTCACCTTGAGCCCAGGTATTGCTGCCTCTTCGTTTTCGCCCGTGGTTCGGTGGGCTGATGTTTCTCGCGCTACGTGAGATGCGTCGGGCAAAAGTCCGTTTCGGGCTCTTGATCGCGGCGATCGGGCTGCTCGTTTTGCTGATACTCGCCCAGCAGGCGATCCAGAAAGGTCTGATCACCTCTTTTGTCGGCGCGATCGAGCGCCAGTCTGCCCCGGTGCTGGTCTACAGCGTCGACGGCCAGCGTACGCTCCAGGGCAGCGTCATCACGCCGCCGCTCGAGCAGAAGGTTCGCTCGACCGAGGGCATCGCGAAATCGGGCCGGATCGGGCAGGGAACGTTCACCGTCAGGGTCGGCGACAGAAGTGAGGATTCCGACGCGGCAATCATTGGCTACCAAGACCCCGAACTCGGCGCGCCAGACCAGCTTGTGGCGGGACGCCTGCCGGAGGGTGCCGGGGAGGCGGTCGGAAGCGACAACGACTTTGAGCTGGGTGACCGGGTCCGGGTGCTCGGAACCGGAGCTCGGGCGGCCGGCACCGAAACGATCGAGGTCGTCGGCCTCGCCGATGACGCCCAACTCCAGGTGACCCCGACGCTTTTCGTCAAATGGCCCGACTATGTCGCCTCGGTCAAGTCGGCCAATCCCGACGCCCGGGGCGTTTTGCCGAGCGCGATCGGTGCGGCGCCGGTCGACGGATTGGAACCTGCGACGCTGGCCGAGCGGATCAACGACTCGAGCGAAGAGGCCGACGCGCTGACCAGGCAGGCGGCCGCCGATGAAACCCCGGGCGTCGCAGAGGTCCGCTCGTCTTTCCAGGTGATCTTCCTGCTGTTCGGTTTGGTGGTGCCACTCGTGACAGGCCTCTTCTTCCTGATCATCACGCTCCAGAAGTCGGCGTCGCTGACCCTGCTCCGGGCGGTCGGGGCCAAGTCGGGCCTGCTGGTCCGCTCGCTGATGTTTCAGGTCGTGCTGGTCATCAGTGGTGGCCTCGCGGTCGGCATCGCGCTGTACACGCCGCTTTCCCAGGCGCAGCTCGGTGAGATCAAGCTGAGCTTCGATGCCGGGGCCGTCCTGCTCTGGTCGGCGCTGCTGCTCGGGCTCGGCCTGCTGAGTGCGGTGGTCGCCGCACGCCGGGTGCTGGCGATCGACCCGATCGAAGCCACTACGGGGGAGGGCAGCCGGTGAGCCTCGCGCTCAAGGAACTCCGTCGCCGGCCCGGGCGGTTCGGTGTGGCGACCGTCATCCTGACCCTGATCGCAATCCTGCTGATGTTCCTCGGCGGCCTGCTGGACGGACTGACCGCGGGCAATACCGGTGCGATCCGGGCACAGCAGGCCGACCTGATCGTCTATTCGTCGACCTCGCAGGACTCGCTGGTAAGAAGCCGGATCGACCCTGAGCAACGCCTGGAGTTGAGCGCGGTGGACGGCGTCGGCGCCGTCGGGCAACTCGGCAGCGTGCAGCTCGGTGGCCGGATCGAGGGTCGCGACTCGAGGGACCTCGTGCCGACGGTGCTGTTCGGCTACGAGGCGGCGTCGAAGGGTTTGCCAAAGCCCCCGGCAAATCTAGGCGAGGCCTGGGGCGATGATTCGCTGGAAGCCGAGGGCGTTGACAAGGGCGACCTGATCCGGCTCGGCCCCGCGCGAAGCCCGATCAAGGTCATCGGCTTCGTCGAGGACACCCGCTACGCCGGCCAGGGCACCTTGTGGGCTTCGCTGGGAACCTGGCGCAGGGTCCAGAACGAAAACCGGCCGGACGCCCGAGTAGGCCCGGGGGTCAGCCAGGCATTGGTGGTGCAGGCGTCCGGTGCGGATTCGGCCGGTCTCGCCGACAGGATCGACGAGGCGACCGGTGGAACCACCTCGAGCCTGACCGAGGACGAGGCGATAAACGCCCTGCCCGGAGTCGCCGCTCAGGAGAGCGTCTTCAACCAGATCATCGGCCTCACCGTGCTCATCGCGATCATTGTCGTGGCCCTGTTTTTCGCACTGATCACCGTCGAGCGGGTCGGACTGTACGGCGTGCTGAAAGCGCTGGGCGCAGGTTCGGGGCGACTCTTTGCCGGGGTACTGCTTCAGGCGGTGATCGTCACCCTGATCGCCTGCGGCATCGGTGCGCTCGCCGCGATCGCCCTGGACGCAGTGATTCCCGCCGGTTCGATCCCGTTCGTCGCCACCGGTGCCCGTCTTGCCGGAAGCACCCTGTTCCTGCTTGTCGCGGCTGCGATCGGCTGCGCATTTTCTCTTCGCCGTGTGCTCCGGGTGGACCCGGCCACCGCGATCGGAGGTGGCCAGTGAACGCAGACGTCGAGAGCCTCCGGACCAGCCCCGCAAACAGGATTGTCAGCCCCCGAATCAACACGAATCCGGAGTCAGAATGAGCGAACCCAGTTCAACCCCCGCCCTCGAGTTGCAGGATGTTCGAAAGGTCTACGAGGTGGCGGACGAGCAAGTCGTCGCGCTCGACCACGCCGACCTGACCGTCGGCTCGGACGAGATCGTCGCCCTGGTCGGCCCGTCGGGCTCCGGGAAAACGACGCTCTGCTCGATCGCCGGGGGGATCCTCTCGCCTACGGAGGGCAGGGTGGTGGTCGCGGGCAAAGACATCTCCGGCTACTCCTCGGGTGAGCTGACCGAGTTCCGCAGAGACTCAGTCGGCTTCGTATTCCAGACGGTCAACCTGATCCCGTTTCTGACCGCGAGGGAGAACCTGCTGGTGGTCGACGAGATCGGCTCCCGCGACCGCAAGCGGGCACAGAAGCGGGCCGATCAGTTGCTCAATGAACTCGGTCTGGAAGATCGCGCCGGGAACCTCCCCTCGCAGCTGTCGGGTGGCCAGAAGCAGCGGGTCGCGATCGGCCGCGCCTTGATGAACGAGCCGGCGCTCGTGCTGTTCGACGAGCCGACCTCCTCGCTCGACACCAAGCTCGGAGACCAGATGGTCAGGCTGATCCGCGAGGAGATGAAGAGCCGCGGCACGGCGGCGATCATGGTGACCCACGACGATCGCATCACCAGCCACGCCGACCGCACCGCCCGCATCATCGACGGCCGGATCTCCGCCTGAGCCCGACCCGCTAGTCTGCGGACCGTGGATTTCTCCTACGCACTGCGCGTCGCTGCGCACAAGGCGAAGATGCGCGGCTTCGATGTCGCCGTTAAGGTGCTGCCGTTCAACCAGCCGCGGTTGATGATCGGGCCGGGGTCGATCGACCGCCTGGCCGACCACATCGGCACGTACGGGTTCGAGCGGTTGCTGCTGGTGACCGACGCGGGAATCGTCGAGCTTGGGCTGCACAGTGGCTGTGCCGAGCGTCTCGAGTCGTATGGGATCGACGTGGTCGTCTTCGACGAGATCGAGCCGAACCCGACCGAGCGGCAG
>JBGUDX010000165.1:0-3720 GCA_041821645.1 Acidobacteriota bacterium | reverse complement strand
CCGACTGACCCGCGAAACCGGGTCCGATTTTTCGCAATATGTGCACCAATCGGACCCAGAAGGGGCGAAGGGCCTCCATTCGTTCTGGCTCCGCGGCAACGGCACCTCATTGCCCCTAAGGCCACCCGCGCTCGTGGGTGCCGGGCCGGACGCGCTTGAGTTTCTGGTCTTCGGGGCTAGTACGGGGGCAGGTCGTCGTGCCAGCGGCCGAGAGTGCGGAAGGCGCGCCAGAAGTTGCGCTTGGCGCCTTCTTCGTCGAGGGCCTGGTCGATGTCGGGGACCAGCAGGGCATCGCAGGCCGGGGTGAAGGCCTGGATGTCGCCTTCGCGCGGCTCGATCGTGCGGGAAAGCGGGATCGCCAGTTCGTTGAGGTGATCGAGGGCATCGGTCCCCATGACCACGATGATCCGGGGCTGGACGATGTTGAACTCATCGCCCACCCGGGTCAGGCAGTCCGGGTCGGGCTCGGCCGACTCCTCCACGGGACACTTGGCGCTGACCGTCCCGTAGACCACGGACGGGTCGATGCTGAGCCGCTTGAAGCTCTTCATCAGGGCGTTGCCGGAGCGACCGTAGAAGGCCACGCCCTCTTCGACCTCGGAAACGGTCGGGGCGTACTTGAGCAGGAAGATGTCGGCCTGGGGATGGCCGGAGCCGAGCACCGGCATCACCTTGGTCCGGCTGCAGGCCTCGCAGCTCTGCAGATCCCGGCTGAGCTGGTTCAGCTCACGGATCGCCCTCTCCAGGTACTTTTCCTTGATCTCGTCGTCGGTGACCGGCATTGCTGGTACTTCTTTGACACCTCGGGCGGGGCTCCTTTATCCGGGCCTCCCTGCATCAGGATTTGCCCGCAAATTGCATCAGGACTTGCCTGAAGTCCGCCTCGCCGCCCGCTGTTTCTGACGGCCTCCGCGGACCGGCTGTGGGTCGGAGACGGTGCGTTTGGGCGCCTTCGGCCGCCCGGTCGTCTGCAGGAACTTGAGCGCCTGGACATAGACCAGGTTCTTGTGCCGGCGGGCGATCTCGGCGTCACGCATCGCCTCGAGGAACTCCTCGGGACCGTCGAAGTCCCGGACCCGGACCCGGACCGACCCCAGCCCCTGGGCGACGTGGCTGTCGGAGCCTGCCGCCGGGATAATGTTGTACTTGCGGGCGAACCGCTCGGCCTCCTCGTTGAACGAGCTGATCGCGACCCGCGGGTTGAAAACCTCCATCAGGTCGATCTCCTCGACCATGTCGAGCAGGTTCTCGTAGTCGGGGACCGAGTGCAGCCGGTCGAACGGGTGCGGCACGTAGACCAGGCCGCCCTGGCGACGGATCTCGGTGAGCGTCTCGGCCATGGTCAGGCCCTTGGGTATCTGCTCCTTCAGGAAGAGGCCGATCACTTCCCCCTGCTCCGCGGTCTTGACCTCCTCGGCGACGATGATCTTGAAGTCGTCGAACCGCTCGGCCGACTCGGCCGCGGCGAGCGCTCCCGAGATGACGTTGTGGTCGGTGATCGCGATCGCGCCGAAACCGCGGTCGCGGGCGGTCTCGATCAGCACCTCGACCGGGGTGGCGCAGTCGGAGGAATGGTCGGTGTGCATGTGGAGGTCGATGTCGATCAGCGGCCGCTTCTCGAGCCGGCGGTGGATCTTCGCGTTGCCCGCCGGTTCGTGGCGTCGCCCGGCGAGGCGCCGGTAGAGCGCCTCGATCGAATCGGCGACCTCGGTCCAGGTTTCGGGCGCCGGGCCGGACGCGGCCTCGGTCCGGAACTTCTTCAGCAGCGAACGGTCCCGGCCGAGCCTGGCTATCTGACCGGCCATTGTCACCGGGTCACCGGCCGGAAAGAGCAGCCCCGGGCCACCATCGTCAACCAGTTCCGAATAGCGGGAAATCGTCGAGACCACCGGCACCGCCCCGGCGGCCAGCGCCTGCCGCACCGCTTCGGGCGAGGGGCGGGGACCCCCGGAGGCGGCGCAGAAGACGTGGCTGGTCGAAAGCAGCTCGGCCAGCGAGGCCTGACCGGGACCGATCACCTTGATCCGGTCGCGGATGGCACCGGCGACGCGGATCACAACCTCGCCCGGATCATCAGAGTAGATCGTGGCCGACCAGTCGAGATCGGCGGGCAGCCTCCGCAGAGCCCGGAGGAACAGCCGCAGGGCACCCTTCTCCTCACGGTCGGCGAACGCGATCCGCAGCGGCCCGTCTTCCTCCTGGTCCGGGACGACCGGATCGACGCCGGACGGGGTCAGCTCGTATGAACCCGGGAAGTAACGGTTGAGCAGCCGGGCCGAGGCGCTCGAAGAGGCCGTCCGCGCGTCGAGCCGGCCGAAGAAGATCTCGAGCAGAGGGCGCGCGACCTGGGTCGCAAAGGGGCGCTCTTCGGTTTCGTGGAAGGTGCCGACGTTGAGCGAGAACGAGTGCCGCAGGCCGGTCGAAGAGAAGTTCGGGACGAACGGATCGTGAACGTGGACCAGGTCGAGACGGGCGATTCCGAGCAGGTTCTCGACCCGATTGCCGGGATCGACCGAGACCGGAGCCGGCCGCTTGCGGGAGCCTCGTGGTGCCGGAACGCCACCGCCCATCGAGAGGACCCGCGGCACTTCGCCGGGCGCGAACAGCGCCTCGGGATCATCGCTCAGGGCGGCGACCGCCTGACGGCTCTCGGCTGCCGCCTTGCGCCCGCCGGAGGGGGCCGCGATCAGAACCGAGTGCCCGCGGCGGGCGAGTTCGTCCGAAACGCGGCCGATGAACCGGTTGATTTCACCCTGCTCGCCCCAAGGGTAGGGCGTGAACTGGGCGATCGAGAGAGGCTTCACGGTTACCGGACAGCATATGAGGCACCCGCCTTACGCGGGCGCCTCCCGCCCGACCACCGGGCACACCGGCCCGGCGGCCGCGAAACGCTCAGGCTCCGGACTTGGTTTCGGCGGCGTCCTCGGCCTTGTCGGCAGCCTCGGCCACCGGCTTGGCACCGCCGATCGGCGCCTTCCCGCGGGCGTGGGCCGTGATGAACTCTTCGGTCCGCTCGCGGGCCTCGTCATCGGGCCGCTGGGTGTGGGGCGACTTCATCAGGTAGCTGGACGGTCCGTCGAGCTGGCCGGCGACGCCGTCGTTCAGGGCCAGCTTGATCATCCTGACCGCGTCGATCACGACGCCGGCCGAGTTCGGCGAGTCCCAGACCTCGAGCTTGAGCTCGACGGTCAGCGGCACGTCACCGAACGAGCGACCGTTGAGCCGGATGTGGGCCCACTTGCGGTCGGTCAGCCAGGCGACGTAGTCCGAGGGGCCGACGTGTACGTCGTCGTCGGGCAGTTCGTGGCCCATGATCGAGGTGACCGCGTTGGTCTTCGACTCCTTCTTGGAGGCCAGCCGCTCGCGCTCGAGCATGTTGTAGAAGTCCATGTTGCCGCCGACGTTGAGCTGGGAGGTCTGCTCCATGCGGACCCCGCGTTCGTGGAACAGCCGGGCCAGCTGGCGGTGGACGATCGTCGCCCCGACCTGGGACTTGATGTCGTCGCCGATGATCGGCAGGCCGGCCTCCTCGAAGCGGTCGTCCCAGTAGTCCTCGCGGGCGATGAACACCGGCAGGCAGTTGACGAAGCCGACCCCGGCGGCGATCGCCTGTTCGACGTACCACTTGACCGCGTCTTCGGATCCGACCGGGAGGTAGCAGACCAGCAGATCGGCCTTCGAGTCCTTGAGGATGTTGACGATGTCGGCGGTAGGGCCGGG
>JBGUDX010000164.1:0-3721 GCA_041821645.1 Acidobacteriota bacterium | reverse complement strand
ACGGTCGGCTGCCCACTTGCCCCGGTCGGCCCGAAGGCCTAGTTGATCTTCTCCAGATCGACTACGAAGACCAGGGTCGCGTCGCCGGGAATGGTCGGCGGGCTGCCCTGTACGCCGTATCCGAGGTCGGGGGGGATGACCAGCTTGCGCCGCCCGCCGACCTTCATGCCGACGATGCCCTCGTCCCAGCCCTCGATGACCTCGCCACCCCCGAGCGTGAAGTCGAACGCCTCACCCCGGTCCCAGGATGCGTCGAACTCGGTACCGGTGTCATAGACCGTCCCGACGTATTGCACCGACACCGTGTCGCCGGTCTCGGCTGCCGGTCCGCTGCCGACCACGATGTCCTCGGTCTCGAGCTGAGTGGGCGGCGGCTCGCTCGAAGAGGCGATCACCGGGCGTTCTGCCAGGTCGTCGGAGATCTCGCTGACGTTGCTGTCGGAATCGCCTCCGGAAAGGACCACGACCAGAACGATTACGCCCAGCAGTGCCAGAGCGCTTATGAGGGTGACTATTCGACGATCCATGGCGGCGATACTAACCGGGCCCGTCCGGGGATCGCCGTCAGGGCCGGATCGACCAGCCTTCGTCGGGGCTGGCGTCACCTTCGACCAGGGCCTGGAAGGCTGCTTCCAGCTCTGTCGGACCGCTGCCCCTGCGGATCGTCAGCCAGTCACCGGTCGACTCGATGAACTCCTCCTGCTCGGCCGTCACCCGCCTGTTCAGTTCGCCGCCACCCCAGTCACCGATTCTTTTCTGGGCCCGGTCCGGGGCGAAGAAGAGTCCGGGATCGGGACCCGGCAGGGGTTCATCGCCCTGGGAGGGCGCCAGGCCTTCCCAGTCGGCGGCCCCGATGATCACGCTCGCGCTGAGTTGATCGCCGAAGGCCCGGTGCACGTCTGCCCGAAGGTCTCCGTTGCCGGCGAAGTCGAGATATACCGTCGGCTCGTCCGGGTCCAGGTCGGACAGGTCTCCGTAACCGTGGACCTCGTCATACAGGCCGGTTCCGGCGACGAACTCGCGGTTGCCGGGGGAGGTCAGACCGATCGTCTTCACGCTCCCGCTGTGGTTCTTCTTCAGGAGGAAAGCCAGGCCCAGGGCGGTCTTGCTCGAGGCGCTCGAAAGCAGCAGCGTGCGGGCGCCGAAGAAATCCCCCTCCTGAAGCCAGTCCTCGATCAGGAACGAAGTCGCGAACAGCGGTGAGAACAGCGCGTTCAGCGGCTCGCGGTCGGAGCCCTCTTCAGGATCGGAGACGATCGAGTAGCGGTTGTAGACACCCGGCAGGCCCGCCCGGTGGGGTGAGACATCGGTGAACCCGCCGTCGGACTGCTCGCCCGGACTGACCACCAGGTGAGTCGACATCGGGAGGTACCCGTAGACCCTGGTGCCGACACCGGTTCCGTCGTGCTCGGAACGGGTGATCTCGGCGAAGCCCCAAGCCGGTACCCGTCCCCAGTCATCGGGCGCGGGGAAGAACTTCCAGTAGCTCATCGCGTCGCCCATCGCACCGTAGGTCACGTTGTTCGCGCTGAGCGAGAAGTTGTCGATCCGCAGCAGGGCCTGACCTGGCTCGAGTTCGACGTCCTGTTCGGCCGGGGCGGGCAGGACGTCGCTCTCCCTGAGGTCATCGCGCTTGACCACGAAATCGTATGCGTCGGGCATGGGTCTCCTCACTTACCGTTTCTGTGACCGGGCCGGCCGGCAGCAGCAGGTGCCGACCTTCCCGTCGAGACTAGTCGGTTCGATCGCCGGCCGCGGCAACTGCCGCGGCCGCCTTCCTCCCGGATACCAGGGCCCCCTGGATCGAAGGTGTCTCCCGGTGGTCCCCGCAGACGAAAACACCCGAATCCAGCCGCGGGTTCAGACCGTCGACCCTGAGCCGGCCCGGGTCGAACCCGGGCAGGGCCTGCTCGATCCGGTACGAGCGCAGGTGGTGCCATCCGGCAACCACGGACTCGCCGAACCAGGCAGCAAGCTGCGTCCTCGTCGCACCGAGAAGGTCCGTGCGGTCACACTGCTCTCCGACTACGCTCACAGAAACAAGCGATCGCCCGGGGGGCGCGTAGCCCTCGGCGACCGAGCTTGGGATCGCGAGCTCGTTGATCGGCCCCTCTCCGGCCGGAGAGAGGATCAGCCACGATCCCTTGATCTCGCTTTCCGGTGCATCGAAGTAGAGACAGGTGGTCAACCGCTCGGCTGCCGATACCTCCAGGCCACAAAGGGTCGCGGCACCGCTTTCCTCGGTAGCCACGACCGCCGCCTCGGCGTCGATTCGCCTGCCGTCTTCGAGCTCGATTCCGTCAGGATCGACTCTGCTGACCGGGCTGTTCAGGTTGATCGTTCCCTCCGGCAGGCGATCGGCGAGTTGGGCCGCGAGAGCTCCGATGCCGCCCCGGGGCAACGCGGCGCTGCCGTCCGAGAAATATCGGAAGTAGATCTCCATCAATCTGCTCGAGGTCACCAGGTCCGGGTCGATGAAGACTCCGCCGAAAAACGGCCGGAAGAACGATTCGATCATGCTGTTGGAAAAGCCGCGCTGGCGCAATGACTCGAGCGCCGGAATGTCGCGCCTCTCGAGAATCTTTCGCGGGTCATTCGTGGCCAGGTCACGTTTCATCCGATACAGCCGCCACAGGTCCGCGACACCCGCCACGGGTAGCTTCAGCGACGCCAGGGCTGAACGGGGCACACGTGTCGGATCGGCGAAGACGGAGAACGAGTCACCTTGCCGGACTTGCGCTCCTGGAACGAACTCGCCGAGCCCGAGCGATGCGTAGTCGAAGGTCCGCTGCGCTTCGGGGTATGCGGTCAGCAGAACCTGAAAGCCCCGGTCGAGTCGGAAGCCGTCGACCGAATCGGTCCGGGCTCGGCCACCGATGCCGTCTGAGGCTTCATAAATGGACGGACTGAAGCCCAGCTCGGCCAGCCTGGCGGCGCAGTTGAGGCCGGCGAGGCCCGCGCCGACGACTGCGACGCGGGCGCTATTCACTTCGCCTGGAGTGTCTTGCGCATGCTTTCGGCCGCGCGGTCTCCTACAGACTTGAAGATCCGGCCGAAAACCGGATCGAGAATCCGGGCAAGGCCTTTGGGTTGCACGTTCGCCTCATAGGTAATCTCGGTTCCGCCGTCGGCGGGGGCAAAGGTCATCACGTCTTCGATCCCGGCGAGCGCGGTGCTGCTGCTAAGGACGACGCGGCTATGGGGGATGTACTCGATCGTCTCGTAGGTGAGCGTCAGTTCACGCCGGCCGAACTCGGTGACAACTCTGTAGCGGGCGCCTTCCTGATCCGGATCACCGCTGATGCATTCGGAAGAGACCGTATTCTCGTCCCACTCTGCAGCATTGCTGAAATCTGCCATGTAGTCGAAAGTCTGTTCGACCGACATCGGGCTGTGAACTGTCGTTGAATATTTGGCCATTGTCGGACAAACATTACGGATCGACGGCCCCGGCCGGAATTGAACCGGTTGTCCGGGGTCCCCGCCCCGTTACGATCGCGCGGTGCCGAGCAACCTTCCAGGCCGGTTGTCCCTGCTGATCGCAGTCTGCGTTCCGCCGGTCATCCTCGGCAACGCGCTGATCGTACTGCTGCTGCCCTGGATGGCCGACGCCCAGTACGCGCTTCCCGGCTTTCCGGCCGACGAATTCGGTCTCGACCGGTCGACCCGGGCCGATCTGGCCGGAACCGGGATCCGCTCGATCTGGCCGGTCGGCGCCGGG
>JBGUDX010000163.1:0-3745 GCA_041821645.1 Acidobacteriota bacterium | reverse complement strand
GATCGACGCCACACCCGCAGCTGATCAGAATCGCTCGGGACCGAACCGGGTCCACCTCTTCACGATCCCAGGGTCCCACCCCGGAGTGTCGGTGCAGCGGATGCTCGAGTACAAGGACATCCCCTACAAGCGAACCGACCTGCTTCCAGTGGTTTCGTGGGCGGCACTCAAGGCCCGACGATTCCCCGGGGTGACCGTGCCGGCGATCAAGATCGACGGTCGGAGGTTCCAGGGCTCGCTCGATATCGCCCGTGAGCTCGAACGCATCAAGCCGGAGCCGCCGCTCTACCCCGCCGACCCGGCCCACCGGGCGAGGGTCGGAGAGGTCGAGCGCTTCGGTGACGAGGAACTCCAGCGGAGGATCCGCCGGCCGCTGCTGTGGATGTTCGGAAAGAACACGGCGGTGCTCGCCAGCTACCTGGAGGGGGCGAAGATCCACCTCCCACATGGCCTTGCGGCGAAGACGGCCGGCCCGTTCGTCGCGCTCGATGCCCGCTCACACGAAGCCACCGACGAAAACGTGCGACGCGACATCTCGCTGCTGCCGGCGATGCTCCAGCGGATCGACGACTGGATCGCCGAGGGCGTGATCGGCGGCGGACGGTTGAACGCAGCCGACTTCCAGATCGGCCCCAGCCTGCGGTTGGCGATGAGCCTGGACGACCTCCGGCCGGCCATCGAAAACCGGCCTGCCGGCGAGTTGGCCGTTCGGGTAGTCCCGGACTACCCGGGCAGAATCCCGCCGGTGCTGCCGCCGGCCTGGCTCGAGCCGCTGCATGACATTGCGGTCTGAACGTTTCGGCGTTTCGAGCGGTCACGCCGGGCAGGCAACCGGGCCGGAAATAGCCCGTTTCTGACGCCCTAGCCGGCGGCGACGCGCTCGCTCTCGGCCTGGAGGCTTTCGGCCAGGCTGCCGATCCCCTTGCGCAGCTGCCTGTCGGTGATGCCCTTGGCCATGCGACCCACCCTGTTCAGCGTGTAGCGGTAGTCAAGGGTCAGCATCGTGCCTACGCCGTCAGCGGCGATCTTGAAGTCAGCCACGGCATCGGATATCGGCAGCCTGGACGTCTCGTGGATATCCACGGTCAGGCGCTCATTCGGCAGGTGCCGATCGATGCGCTCTTCGACCGCGCCGATCGGAGTGAAGTCGCAGTGCCGGGTGGATCCCTCGTCCACCGGGCCGGAAGAGGTCAGCTCCGAGGACTTGACCCCCGGGTTCCAGCGCTGGATGTCGCCGAAGTCGTCGAGAACCTCCCAAACGGCTTCCACCGGGGCGTTGATCTTGCGGGTGATGGTGAACTCTGGCATTCGGCTCTTCCTTATCGTCGCGGCTTTCCCGGGCTTCCGATCGGCGGAACCGATGCGGGCAGGGCGCGGGCGGAAGAGCCCGCGCAGTACAGAACCTTAATCGGCCCGCACCCTGTACTCATGCCCGGCACTGCGAAGCCGTTCGGTCAGCACCTCGCCCATCGCGGTCGCCGGGGTCAGGACGCCGGCGGCGTCCGGGAGACGATCCTCATCCAGGGCGAGAGCCAGCGCGCTTTCGCCGAGCATCACGGCCGTCGCCTTGTAGCCGGGATCTCCCGAGACCCGGATCTCGCTGACGATCCGCGCGCCGCTGCCGGTATCGGCATGCACGTCCACGTTGAAGAAGCCGCGGTCGCGTGTCTTCTCCCCCGGGCCCTCCCCCGGTTCGGGCAACACCCGGTCGAGCAGCGCCCGGGTGGGCCCGAACGACAGGCCGCCGGCGAGCGCGCCGATCCCGGCGACGATCCCGGCCGCCTTCACCGGTCCGAGCGGCAGGCCGCCGGTGAGCATCAGCTCGCGGTAGCGCATGTCGCGTCCGTAGGGGTAGCCCGCCAGCGCATTGCTGCGCCGAACAACCCGGGTGTTGACCGCGCCCATCAGGAACGGCGCGAGGAACCCTCCCAGTGCCTCGTCGTGGATAACCGATCTGGGGTCACGTTCGGGTCCCAGATCGGGCTCGGCGGCGCGGTCCGGGCTGAGGCCGTAGGGGTCGCTCATCACCCGTCGCGCGGTCGGGTCGCGCCTGGCCTCGATCAGCTGGCCGCGCATTGAATCGACCGTCCCGCCGCTTGTGCCGCCACGCATTGAGGTCAGCACGTAGGTCGTCTCCCCGAGGTCCCCGAGATCGTGTTCGCGCGAGTGTTCATGGAGGGCCAGGACCCCGAGATCGGAGGGAATCGAGTCGAAGCCGCAGGTGTGGACGATCCGGGCACCGCTGGCGCGGGCGGCCTCGTCGTATCCGTCGATCGACCGGCGCATGAACAGCACCTCCCCGGTCAGGTCGGCGTAGTGCGTGCCCGCTTCCGCACAGGCCGCAACCAGCGGAAGGCCGTACCGCATGTACGGGCCGACCGTGGTCGCCACGACCCTGGTCGAACCGGCCAGCCGGGCGAGCGCCTCCGGGTCGCCGCTGTCGGCGACCAGCAGCGGCCACTCCGACGCAGTCGCCCCCAGCTCGGCGCGGGTCTGCTCGAGTTTCTCCTGCGACCGCCCGGCCAGCGCGATCCTCACGCCCTCCGGTGCCGAGCGCGCCAGGTACCCGGCGGTCAGGCGACCGACGAATCCGGTCGCTCCGAAGACGACGAGATCGTATTCACGCTTCTGTTCGTTTTCCGGCATCGCTGCTCCCTGCTGGTCGAGTGAGACGCCCGGGAGCCTACCCGGAGCGCCGCGAGATCATGAATTCGCGGACCGCGCTGCCGACCAGGAACACCCCGACGACGAGCTGGAGTACCCGCGCCCAGTCCATTTCGTCATTCGAGAAAATCCCCAGGGCGAGGAAGAGTATCCCCACCGCCGCGAACACGTATGGCCTGGCAGCGCCTCGCATGAACGTGAGGCTAGCGCAGCCCGAGGGCCCAGCCGCAGGCTCCACGGGAGTCGGGCCTCTGGAGATTCGGTCACGGGCTCCCCGGCCCGCTGCGCCTGCGAGACTCCGTGCGTATGGATTCAGGTGACTGGCGTTCCCAGGTTCTCGAGGTCAACGAGTCCTCGCCCGAACGCGTCGTGGGCAGGTACACGAGGCTCGCCCCCCTGTACGAACTGTGGGCGCGGCTGACCGAGACCCGGCCCCGGCGACGCGTGCTCGAACTGGCGGCACCGCGCGACAGCGAGGCGATACTCGAGGTGGCGGTCGGGACCGGAGCGCAGTTCGTCGAACTGGCCCGGCGGAACCGTTCCGGAAAGACGGTCGGAATCGAATTGTCCGAAGGCATGCTCGGACAGGCTCGCGTGCGACTCGCCGAGGCGGGACTCGACGGACAGGCCGAACTGCTGCGGGCCAGTGCCCTGGAGATGCCGTTCGAGGACGAGAGCTTCGATCTCGTGATCAACTCGTACATGCTCGACCTGCTTCCAAAGTCCGAGATCCCGGTTGCCCTGGCCGAGTTCCGTCGCCTGCTGCGGCCCGGCGGCCGCCTGGTGCTCTCCAACATGACCATCGGCGAGTCCCGCAGGCACCGCGTCTGGGACACGCTCTACGCACGGGGCATCAACCTGACCGCGAACTGCCGCGGGGTGCTGGCCGCACCGGTGCTCGACGAACTCGGTTTCACGCAGGTACGACGCGAGTACGTCTCGCAGTTCGGCTTTCCGACCGAGGTCGTATACGCGGAGAAACCGTTGACCGACCCAATGTGATTTTCCTGCTGCCCTTGAAGCGAATCATCCTGATCCCGCTTGCCCTGGGCATCACGCTCGGACTCGCGTCCTGCGGTGG
>JBGUDX010000162.1:0-3784 GCA_041821645.1 Acidobacteriota bacterium | reverse complement strand
CGATATAGACGAGGTCTGGGGAGTGGTCAAGGCCTACACGACCCGGGTCGGGGCCGGGCCGTTCCCGACCGAGCTCGATGATGGGGCCGGCCGGCACATGTCCGAGCGCGGTCATGAAGTCGGCACCACGACCGGCCGCCCGCGTCGCTGCGGCTGGCTCGACCTGGTCGCGCTCAGGTACGCGGTCCGGCTCAACGGGACCACCGCCCTGGCGATGACCAAGCTCGACGTGCTGGCCGGGCTCGAGACGATCAAGGTCGCGGTCCGGTATCGCTCGAAAGAGGGGGCGGTGCTGGACGATTTCCCCTACCACCAGTCGATCCTGCACAACGCCACGCCCGAATACGTCGAACTGGCCGGTTTCGGCGACGAGATCACCGAATGCCGTGAATACGACCAACTGCCTCCGGCCGCGCGCGAGTACATCGCCTTCGTTTCCGATTTCGTCGGTGTGCCGATCGCGCTGGTCGGGGTCGGTCCCGGGCGCGAGCAGGTCGTCTGGTCACCAGTCACATAAACACCGGTATTCGTGTAAGCTTTTTTCAGGCATGTCCCGCACAAGACGTGGGGACTGCAGAAACATCGTTGACTGGGGGCCCTCCCTATCCTCAGCAACGCTCGTCGGTGAAACGGCGGAACCGGCTCAACTCCCTTGAGTCGGTCCGCCCACCGACACTTTTCACTCTGTAGCTGAGAAACAAGCCGTACCGCGGGTTTTGGCCCGGTACCGGCGGCCCGATCCGGCCGGCCGACCGCCGTTTGCCGGATCAGCACCGCGACCAGGGCGGCAGACACCGTGTGGCTCCCGCCGCGCCCGCCTGTACCCCCCCGTTCATCGGTTGTGCCGGCGGTCAGATCGGTGTAACTGGATGTTCATGGAGCCGGTCGGCCGGTTGGCGACGGAGCCGGTCAGTCGGTGGGCGGAATTTCCCCGACCTCTTCCTGGTGGCGCTCGCCGCGGCCGAGGATGCGCAGGGTGAGAACCGTCGCGCCGAGAGTCGCGCCGGTGGCCAGGCTGACCTGAACGCTGAGCAGTCCCTCCGGGCTCCAGTAGACGTCCCTCATGTCGAGCAGCAGGGCCGCTTCATCGAAAGTCAGGCCGATGCCGATCCCCATGGCGACCGCGATCCGGTCTTCACTGGGTTCACTCTGGGTCATGAGCGCCGCCAGGCCCGCTCCGAAGGCGATCAGGATTCCCGGGATGAAGTGGTGGATATGGCGCCCGCCGACCCTGACGTTGCGAAACGGGCCGCGTTTCTCCCGGATCGCCCAGGTCGAGAGCCGGACCATCGCGAAAGAACCGAGGAATCCCGACAGAAGGTTGAACAGAAGCGTCTCCCGGCGCGGGGTGGCGATGTAGCCCTTGACCGCCACGCCGACCGTATCGGCGGCCGCGGCCGGGGCCGACCCGATCAGATGCTCTTCGCTGCTCTGCTCGTGGCCCCGCCGGCCGAGCAGCCTGGTGTACTGCGCCGCCACGACGGTGGTCGCGATCGCCATGGTGCCGATTGCGAGGCCGACATTGACCCGCTCGGCGGTGAACATCTGCCAGTGGGTCGGTTGCCGCGGGGCCAGTCGGCCGAGGAACGACATCGCCGCTAGAGCCTGGTGACGTGTGCCGCCTCGATCTCCCGGGTCACACCGCGGAGATCGAGGACGAGATCGCTGCGGGCCACCACCAGATCGAGGTCGACCTCGGGATGCGCGGTCACGATCACGGTCAGATCGGCCTGCGCGAGAGCGGTCTCGAGGTCGGCCGAGTTCGACAGCCCGGTCCCCTCGAGCTCGGGCACGTGCGGGTCGTGGTAGCCGAGATCTGCTCCGAGCTCGGTCAGCAGCCGGATGATCTTCAACGCCGGCGACTCCCTCGTGTCACCGACTCCGGCCTTGTAGCTGACTCCGAGGATCAGAATCCTGGTGCCGTTGACCGGCCGGCCGTTGTCGTTCAGAAGACGCTCGATCCGGCTGACGCAGAACAGTGGCTGGGACTGGTTGATCTTTCCGGCCAGCTCGATGAACTCGGGATAGAAGTCGTGCTCCCTGGCCTTGAAGGCGAGGTAGAACGGGTCGACCGGCAGGCAGTGGCCGCCCATGCCCGGTCCCGGTTCGAACCGCATGAACCCGAACGGCTTGCTCGAGGCCGCATCCACGACCTCCCAGACATCGACCCCCAGCCGGTCACAGAGCTGCGCCAGCTCATTGACCAGGGCGATGTTGACCGAGCGGAAGATGTTCTCGAGCAGCTTCGAGAGCTCGGCCGCCTCCGGGCTGGAGAGCGGGATCACCCGGTCACAGATGACTTCGTAGAGCGAGGCCGCCCTTGCGGTGCAGTCCGGGGTCATCCCTCCGACCAGCTTCGGGGTCGTGCGCACCGTGAAATCAGTCCGCCCGGGGTCGATCCGCTCGGGCGAGAAAGCGAGGTGGAAATCCCGGCCGACCTCCCGCCCGTCGCCTCCCAGCTCTCCGGCGAGCAGGTCGCGGGTCGTTCCCGGATAGGTGGTCGATTCGAGCACGACCAGCTGGCCCGGCCGGAGAACCCCGGCCAGATCGCGGGCGGCCGAAGTCAGGTAGCTGAGGTCGGGCTCCCGGGACCCCGTCAGCGGGGTCGGGACGCAGATGATCACCGCCTGGCAGTCGGCGACATCGCCGAAATCCGAAGTCGCGTGGATGCGCTCGCCGAGGACCTCGAGTTCGGTCGACGGCACGTCTTCGATGTAGCTGACCGAGCGGTTGAGGCTCTCGACCTTTTCCGGGTCGGTGTCGAGCCCGATCACCTGACGGCCGGCCTCGGCGAAGGCCACCGCCAACGGCAGGCCGACATAGCCGAGACCGATGATGCCGATGCTCCGGAAATCTTGGGCCGGGGAAGCGGGGCTCACGGCGCTCAGTCTAGCCCCGACGGTTGTTGTCACCCGGTGAGCCGGCCCGGCCTGCACGGCCCGGCCCTTGCGGGAGAAGCCGGCGGGGCGGCCGAAAACGGCGGTGGATCCGCATCATGACCCTGTCCGGGGCCAGAATCATCTGCCGGGTGCTGCGATAGGATCGCCCGAATGCGGCAGGCAGAGCAGCAGGAGGAAATCGGCTCGATAAGCGCGGGCCGACTCCCCAGCGGAAGACACGGCCTGCCCCGGGAAGCCGTGGTCCGGGCGCAGCGCGACCGGCTGATCGAGTCGATGATCGCCGTGGTCGCCGAGATCGGCTACACGGAGGCCACCGTGGCCGACGTCATCCGGGGGGCAGGGGTCTCACGGGCCACCTTCTACGAGCAGTTCACCGACAGGGAGGACTGCTTCGTCGCCGCCTACGGCTCGGTGATGGATGGCATGTTCGAGCGGGTTTCCGAGGGAGTCGTCTCGGCCGGATCTTCCGACTGGGTGGATCAGATCCGGGCCGGGATCGCCGGCCTGCTCGAGTATCTGGCCGAGAACCCGCTCTCGGTCAGGACCGGGATCGTCGAGGCATTCGGAGCCGGGCCCCGGGCCCGGGATCGTTACCGGCAGGCGGTCAGCGCTTTTTTCCCGTTCATCGATGCCGGACGCTCGCTGGCCGATCAGCCGGACCGGATGCCGGGCGAGGTCCCCAGGCTGATCGTCGGCGGAATTTCGGCCCTGGTTTTCGCCGAGGCCTCGAGCGGCAACGCGGAAGGACTGCCGGGGCTGCTCCCGGAGATGACCTACCTGGCCACCGCCCCGTACCTGGGTCGCGAACGGGCCCTAAAGGTCATGGAAGAGACAGAGGCCCCGAGGTGATTCAGGGACTGTCACGGCTGCCTTCGGGACGCCAC
>JBGUDX010000161.1:0-3793 GCA_041821645.1 Acidobacteriota bacterium | reverse complement strand
GGCGCGGCTGCAGCGGCTGCTCCGGTGCCGGAAAGCGACCCGCCCAGCAGGAGCCCGGCCAGGGTCAGGACCAGCAGCCTGACCGGGGCCGGCCGCGACCGGCCGGCAGCACGACGAGGCAGAGCCCGGATCAACGAAGCTTCAGCTTCTGACCGGCCTGGAGGGCCTGCGGGTCGATTCTGGGATTGAGCGTCTCGATCTCATCGACCGGCACCCCGGTCTTCTCCGAGATCCCGGTAAGCGTGTCGCCCTCTTTCACCACGTAAGCCTTCTGCCTGTTCTTGGTCGCCTTGCTGCTCTTCTTCTGTTTCGACTTGGCGGCCTCGCTCGTCCCCGAGGGCTTGCTGTCGTCGTCGCCCGAAACGGAACCGACCAACAGCACGACCGCGAGAGCCGCCGCGGCGAGCGCAACGAGTGCAAATGCACGGGATATGATCGAGCGGTTTCCGGTCATCCTCTGCCTCTACCGTGAGCGGCCGGGCAATGGTACAGAGCCGACCGACCTGAACCGGTCGCCGAGAACGACCCCCGGGCCGGTCATCCTGACGCTTCCCAGACGGCCTGGCGCAGATCCTCGGCCGCTCCGGCCGGATCATCGGCTCCTGCGATCGAGCGTGACGCCGCGACTATCGCTCCCGCCCGCCCGGGCCTGAACGCCGGTCCGAGATCCTCCGGCCTGCCCCCCTGCGCCCCCACGCCCGGGACAAGGAACACCGAGACCGGCATCAGCAACCGCAGTCGCTCGATGTGTTCGGGCGCAGTGGCCCCGACCACGGCCCCCACGCCGCTCAGGGTTCCGTCGCTGCCGGCGAGCCGCCCGCTGAAACCGGAAACGATGTGCGCCAGATGTTCATGGACGGGGAGGTCAGGAGCCGGCAGGTCCTGAACGTCGCCCGCCCCCGGGTTGCTGGTCCGGACCAGGCAGAAAATACCGGCGCCTGCATCCTCGGCCGCGGCGACCAGGGGCTCGATCGAATCGGCCCCGAGCAGTGGATTTGCGGTGAACGCGTCGGCCCCCAGACCGGCGACCGGGCCCCAGGGCGAGTCGGTACTGCCGACCATCGCCTGACCGTAAGCGGTGGCGGATACCGGAACGTCGCCGCGTTTGCCGTCAGCGATCACGAGTAGCCCCGCCTCACGGGCGGCCTCGATGACTTCCGCCAGGGCCCGCCAGCCTGGCCAGCCGAGCCGTTCGAAGCAGGCAAGCTGGGGCTTGACCGCAATACAGGAAGCTCCGGCCAGTTCGATCAGCCAACGACAATGGGCCGAAACGGCCGATGCCGCCCGTTCGGCCGGTGAGCCGGTGTAACTGCCGGACGCGGCCGAATCGCTCAGTTCGGCCGGATCCGGGTCAAGCCCGAGGCAGATCTGGCTGCGGCGCTCATCAACGAGCGCCGCAGCTCGATCAATGAAGAGGCTCAGCCCTTGACCTGCTTCTTCAGCGCCGATCCGGCCGAGAAGCGCGGAACCTTGCCACCGGCGATCGTGATCCTTTCACCGGTTCGGGGATTCACACCCTGGCGGGGGTTACGCACCGCAACGAAGAACTTGCCGAAGCCGGTGAAATTCACCTCGCCACTATCGGTCAGGGTGTCGGTGATCGCATCGAGTACGGCATCTACGGCTTCTCCGGCGGCCTTCTTGCTGCCGATTCGCTCGTCTCCGGCGACCTTCTCTAGGAACTCAGCTTTGGTCACGTCAGTAATCCTCCTCGGTGATTATGGGAATGGCGGTAACGTAACACCGCATTCGGATGCCGTTTCTGCCAACCGGCGCAAGATTCCGCAAAAAGCGGGGAACGGAGCGCCCGAAGTCGGATCAGCTGCGCTCGATCAGCGCATCGGCGGCGGTGTTGATCGGCTGCGCCTCGCTGCTCTCCGGCGGAAGATCGAGCGCATCCCCGCTCTGGTACTGGATTCGGATGAAAGCCCGGCGATGGTGCCGGCGCCGCCGCCTGAAGGCGGAAGCTTCCGCCGTGTATGCGCCGACCTTGTCGAGCAGAACGCGATGAGGCTTAAGCATCGCCGCCCTCCCCTGCCAGGTCCCGCAACGACATCCTCATGTCGAAACCGGTCAGTGACGCGAGGACGAACCTCCCGGTGACGGCCACCAGCGAGAGCCCGCCCTCCCTGACCACGAATACCTCGGCCCGGTCAGTGGCGACGTGAGCGCTGTCAACCGGCCGGTCGCCGGCCGAGTCGACCGCATCGAGCAGAGCAACGGCGCTGTCGCCCCATCCGGGATCCGCCGACCGCACCGCACGGGCCTTCCGATCGGCGCCGATGATCGCCGCCGCCCGCAATTCCGGCTCCAACTCGGCCAGTTCGTCGAGCACTCTCGCTGCCGGATCCGGGTGGGTCCCGCCGCCCGCTCCGCCGTTCTTGTCGCTTTCATCCGCCACGGTGTAGCAACATACCGACCATGCCTCTCGAGAGAGCCTCCTGGATCGCGGTGGTCGTGGTCTGCGCGATCGCCGCGCTGAGCACGTTCATCGCGGGCTTCGTCGGCTACGGGTTCACGATCATCGCGGTCGGCCTGGCCGCCTCGGTCAATCTCTTGCCGCGCTCGTCCGCTTAGCGGCCCGCGTCAACCCGCCCGGAACGGCCCGGGGCTGTCACCGGGATCGAGCACCGAGGTCTCCGGCTCGACGTGGATCAGCACCTCGGCCGCCGGAAGCGCCACGGCTATCGCGTCGCGCATCGCATGGGCGACCTCGTGCGCCCTCTCCAGGCTGGTTCCCTCGGCGAACTGGACGTGAAGGTCGACGTGCCGGAGGTGGCCCGCCCTGCGGGCCCTGAGCTTGTGGTAGCCGGCCACGTCCCCGGTGCGTGACGAGGCGATCGCCGCCTCGATCAGATCGAGTTCGTCCGGGGGCAGGGCCTCGTCGACCAGCACGCCCGAAGAGCGCCGGATGATGTTGATCCCCGCACCGACGATCACTCCCGCGACCAGGATCGCGGTGATCGAGTCGAGCGCGACGACTCCGGTCAGCTCGACCAGCACCAGTCCGACCAGGACCGCGCCCGAGGTCGCGGCGTCGGTGCGCAGGTGGGCGGCGTCGCCTTCGAGGGCCAGTGACTCCTCCTCGCGCGCCTTTCGGTAGAGCACCGTGGACACGATCAGGTTGGCGATCATCGAGAAGGCCATGACCGCGATGCCGACCCAGAGCAGCTCCACCTCCGCGCCGGTCACCAGCCGGCGCGTGGCCTCGAAGATGATGATCCCGGCCCCGACCAGGATCAGGATGCCCTCGATCGTCGCGGCCAGGCTTTCCACCTTTTCGTGACCGTATGGATGGGAAACGTCAGCCGGTTCGTCGCCCTTTCGCACCGAGATGAAGGCGATCACCGAGGCGATCAGATCGATGCCCGAGTGGATCGCCTCGGTGATGATCGCGATCGAGCCGGTGATCGCTCCCGCGGCCAGCTTGAGCGCGATCAGCAGTGAGTTCGAGGCGATCGAGAGGGCGGCGGTCCCGGGCTTTGTCGCCGGGAGCTTCATCGACCGAGGTAGTCGGCCAGAGCCCGCGCCGCGCGGCCGCGGTGACTCAGCACATGCTTCTCATCCGGGCTGAGCTCGGACATGGTCCGGCCGTCTTCGGGGCCGGTGTCGTCCGGAATGAATGCCGGGTCGTAGCCGAACCCACCCGATCCCCTCGGTTCGGGGATCAACCGGCCGGCGCATTGCCCCTCAAACAGGTGCTCCTCCCCGGACTGATCGATCAGGGCCAGTGCGCAGACATACCGGGCCGCCCTGCCGCCCCCGGCGTCAGCGAGTTCGTCCAGGACCCTTG
>JBGUDX010000160.1:0-3809 GCA_041821645.1 Acidobacteriota bacterium | reverse complement strand
GGATTCCGGGAGCTACACTGTTTATATCGATGGGACGGAAACAGCAGCAGGAAGCTATAGTGGTCTTGCCACCATTTACCCGATCATGGACATCGGCAATGACGGTCATGATCAGCGAGTGCGGGAAGAGGCCTTCGCCGGTCTGATCGAAATCGCCGCCCGCGCCCACGGGGTCGGCACGGCCGCCTGTCTCCGGGACTACTTCCGGCTGCCGGCACGCGAGTCCGATGCCGCGATCGCGGGCCTGGTCGCTGCCGGCCGCCTGATCCCGGCCGAGGTCGAGGGCTTCTCTGCACCCGCCTACCTGCATTGCGAGGCGACCCGCCCCCGGCGGGTCGAGGCCCGGGCGCTCCTGGCGCCGTTCGATCCGCTCGTATTCGAGCGTGCCCGGCTGGAGCAGCTGTTCGACTTCCACTACAGGATCGAGATCTACACCCCGAAAGCCAGGCGCCGGTTCGGCTACTACGTGCTGCCGTTTCTGCTCAACGAAGCGATAGTCGCACGGGTCGATTTGAAGGCCGACCGGGCCGGGTCGGCACTGCTGGTCAAATCGGCCTGGGCCGAAGAGGGGGCACCCCGGGAGACCCCCACAGAGCTCGCGGCTGAACTCGGGCTGATGGCCGGTTGGCTCGGACTCGACCGGGTAGTGGTCGAGCCGCAGGGAGATCTGGCGCCTTCATTGAAGGGGGCACTTTGACCGGCCCGGGGCGGTATGCGCCGAGCCCGACCGGTGAGCTCCATCTGGGCAACCTGCGCACCGCTCTGCTCGCCTGGCTGAGCGCCCGATCCGGCCGGGCCGGTTTTCTGCTGCGGGTCGAGGACCTGGACTCCGGCCGTTCCCGGGAGGAGTGGGTCGATGTACAGACCGCCGAGCTCGAGCGGCTCGGGATCGATTGGGACGGCGAACCGGTTCGGCAGAGCGAGAGGCACGGTTTGTACGAGGAGGCGATTGCTGAGCTCCGCCATCAGGACCTGATCTACGAGTGCTTCTGTACCCGGGCCGAGATCCGGCAGGCCGCGTCGGCACCGCACGGAGACCTGCCCGAAGGGGCCTATCCCGGTACCTGTGCCCGGCTCAGCGCGGCAGAGCTGAGTGAGCGTCGGGCGGCGGGCAGGCCCCCGGCGCTACGGGTCCGCGCCGGGGCCGCCAGGATCGGCTTCAGCGACCTGGTCTGCGGTGAGACCGAGGGCAGGGTCGATGACTTCGTGGTCCGTCGCAACGATGGCGATTTCGGCTACAACCTCGCGGTCACGATCGACGATGCCGAACAGGGGATAGGCGAGGTGGTTCGTGGTGGCGACCTGCTCGATTCGACTCCTCGGCAACTCTGGCTGCTGGACCGGCTGGGCCTCGAGCGACCCGGCTGCTACGCCCACGTCCCGCTGATGCTCGCTCCCGACGGCAGCCGGCTGGCCAAGCGGCACGGGGCCGTCACCCTGGAGCAGCGGGTCGAAGCCGGGCAGACGGTTCCCGAGGTGGTCGGCGAACTCGCCGCTTCGGTCGGCCTGTTGCCGCCGGGGCAGTCCTGCCTGGCCGGCGACCTGCTCGACCGGTTCGACTGGGCGTCACTCAGGTGTTGATTTCACCGGGGTCGTCGGGGATGTCAACCGCGTGCTCGCGCAGTGCCCCGATCGGGACGATCTCAAGCGCCCGCTCACTGGTCGCGGCGAGAACGACGAACGCCGCCACCTCGTCTTCGTAAGCGCGAAGCCAGTTGATCGCGGTGACACACCACCGGTCCCCAGCTTTGAGCCCCGGAAACCCGTAGCGCGGCATCGGCGAGATCAGATCGTTGCCGATCGCCTGCTGATGGTCGAGGAACTCGGCGGTGACCACCGCGCAGATCGTGTGACTACCCCGATCTTCGGGCCCGGTCCGGCAGCGGCCGTCACGGAAGAAGCCGGTGACCGGATCGAGGCCACAGGGCTCGAGCTCACCTCCGAGGACGTTGAGTTCACCCATGGCCGTCCTTCCACCTCACGCTTCCCGGGCTCAGGCGTCCCGGGCCGCCTCGCCCTCGGCCTCCATCACCTCGAGCCGGGTGTAGTAGTCGGCGAACTCGTTGAGGTGGGCCAGCGCGATCTTCGCGGTGACGATCGGGTCGTCGCCGGTGACGTCGGTCGCCGGGTCCTGGGAGCCGTGCTCCAGCTCGACGTCCATCCCGATTCGGAACTGCTCCAGGTCGAACGGTGCGGTCTCCCAGTCGATGCCGACCTGTTCCCCGGCGGACCTGGCTTCTTCAGCGGAAAAACGTGGTTGCGCGTTCATCTGTTCGAAGTTAGCAGACCGTATGGCGGCTCCGTCCACGGCACACCCCGGTCTTCGGGTCTTCCGGGCGTTCGCCAGTTCGTTGACGCAGGTGATTGAATTGCGCGGATGATCGGGAAAAGGTCAGTCGGCATCGCCGTCCTGTGTACTGCCGCGCTGGCCGCGTCTCTCACGGGCGCCTCACCGGCGACGGCCGGGTGTCCGGGCGCCCGGATATCGACTGCCGACGGCTGCAAGTCGAAAACGGCGGTCGAGCGCAAGCTCGGGCGGATCCTGAACTCGAGCCGCGACCAGAATGCGACCAAGGCGGCGATCGCACGAGTCGATGTCGGCCGCTCGACCGTACTGCGCACCGCGATCGGGCAGTCGCAAACCGGAGTTCCGGCCAATCCCCGCATGCACTTCCGGATCGGCTCGATCGCGATCACCAACCTGACCACGATGGTCCTCCAGCTTCAGGACGAAGGGCGGCTCTCGTTGAACGACAAACTGTCACGGTGGTTTCCGGGATTGCCGCGTGCCGGTCAGATCACCCTGAAGATGCTGGCCAACAACACCTCGGGGTATCTCGACTACGCGCAGGAGAACCCGGAGTTCATCGACGCCCTGTTCTCCGATGTCTTCAGGCAGTGGACGCCCGAACAGCTGCTGGAGATCGCCCTGGCCAGGGGATTTGCCTGCGACCCCGGCACCTGCTTCAAGTACGCCCACACCAATTACATCCTGCTGAGCAAGGTCGTCAACCGGCTCACCGGCTCGACCAGGATCCGGATGAAGAAGCGGATTCTCGATCGGCTGAACCTGAATCAGACCGGGATTTCGAGATTGGCCCCGATGCCCCGTCCCGTGCTGCATGCTTACATCGCCGATCGCGGCCCCTATGAAGACTCGACCTTCTGGAACCCTTCCTGGACGATCGGCTCCGGCACGGTCTTGTCGTCGACGATCGACGACGTTGCCCGGGCGGCCCGGCCCATCTTCGGTGGGAGGCTGCTCTCTGCGCGAAGCCGGCAACAACTGGTGGCTCGCGACAACGTCGGCAAGGGCGGACAGACCAAAGACTTCTATTTCGGCCTCGGGCTGCTCGCTGGCGGCGGCTGGCGCATGCAGAACCCGCAACTCAACGGATACACGGCGATTTCGGGTTACCTGCCGGCCCGCAAGCTGACCATCGCGGTGACCGCCACAAACAGACTCAAGGCGGCGAAGGCCGATAGCAATCCGAGCGTGATCATGTTCAACCGGATGGCGGCCTACCTGGCGCCGGATCACCCGACTCCGACAAGCCATCGGCCCGCTTCCGCCTAGCCATCACTGAGAACGTTCGGCGGTGGCATACGGTAGTCAGCAGTCCAACCAGCGAGGAGATCCATCCGTGCCCGATCGACCCCCGTTTGAGCAGCCCGCCTCTGAAGGTAACGCTCCCCTGACCGGCCAATGCATGTGCGGCGCGGTCAAGTTCACGATCTCGGCTCCTCTGCTCGGTGCTGCGTATTGCCACTGCAAGCGCTGCCAGCGGCGCACCGGAACCGGCTTTTCG
>JBGUDX010000159.1:0-3889 GCA_041821645.1 Acidobacteriota bacterium | reverse complement strand
GGGGCGGTCGAGCGCCCCGGCGTGTACCGCTTCAGCGACGGCGAGCGGGTGATCGATGCGATCCGCCGGGCCGGCGGGCCCGCGGCCGGGGCGCTGGCCGGGGCGATCAACCGGGCCGCGCGGCTGGCCGACGGTCAGCAGGTGGTGGTTCCGTTCCGGACCGCTGCCGGCGGGAAAGGCCCGGCCGCCGCTCCCGGATCGCTGCCGGGCGCCGATTCGGGCCCGATCAGCCTCGGCACGGCGACCGCCGGGCAGCTCGAGCAGATCGAGGGCATCGGTCCGGTGACCGCTGCCGGCATCATCGAATTTCGGGACTCCCGGGGCGGTATCGGCTCGATCAGCGAGCTCGATCAGGTGAGCGGGATCGGGCCGGTGACCATGGAGGCGCTGCGCTCCCGGCTTCAGCCCTGATCCGGGAGGCCGTCGCCGGTGGCCGGCGGCTGGTCGCTCTCACCGGGATCGGTCTCGGCCTGGCCGCGTCGCCTTTCCTGCCGTCGGCGACCGCTCTGGTACGGCCCGCGCTACTGCTCGGCTTCGTTCTCCTGCTGCTCAACAACCGCGGCGGGCCGGCGCTGCCGGCGGTGCTGCTCATCCTGCCGACTGCGTTCGTGGCCGGGCTGGCCGGCGGTGCCGAGCGGCTCGACTCGATCGACGGCGGGGCCCTGACGGCCTCGGCCGGCCGGACCACCTCGCTCGCCGGATACGCGACCGCGGCCTCCCGGTCTTCGCGCGGGGTCATCCGCTTCCCGCTTGATTCCCCGGACGGGCGGGTGATGGTCCAGGCGGTTGACCCAGGCGGCCCGGCACCGACCGGCTCCGGGAGTTCCGGGCCACGGGGGTTCGAAGCAGGCCGGGTCGATCCAGGGGCCGGCGTGATCGCCGAGGGCGTGCTGCGGTGGCCGCCGGACTGGTACCGCCCGACCATGCGCCGCCAGGGTCTTGCGATGATTCTCCACGCCGGCCGGGTCACCGTGACCGGGGAGCGCCGGGGAGGCCTAGCGGGCCTGATCGACGGTATGCGGACCAGCGCGGAAGCCGCTCTGGAGAGGGGGATGCCGGACCGGGAGGCGGCCCTGGCCCGCGGTTTCGTGCTCGGCCAGGACGGCTCGATCGACCCTGACACCGTCCAGGAGTTCAGGGACTCGGGCCTGGCCCACCTGTTGGCCGTCTCGGGGCAGAACGTGATCCTGCTGGCCCTGCTCGCGGTGCCGTTCATGGCCGCCGCCGGTCTGCGACCGGGGACCCGCCTCGCTCTGGTCGCGGTTCTGATCCTGGTCTACGTCCCGCTGGCCGGAGGCGGCCCTTCGATCCAGCGGGCAGGAGTCATGGGCCTGGCCGGCCTGGCGGCAGCGGCGGCGACCAGGCCGGCCTCACGACTTTTCGCGATCGCCCTGGCGGTGGTCGTCACCCTCGGGCTGAATCCGAGGGCCGCCGCCGACCCCGGGTGGCAACTCAGCTTTGCGGCGGTGCTGGGCATCCTGCTCCTGGCCGGCCCGTTCCGGGCCCGTCTGGCCCGCCTGACCGGAGGGGAGGGATGGCGGCGATTCCTGAACGATGGCCTCGCGATCACCGTTGCCGCCACCCTTGCCACCGCGCCGTTGATGGCCGCCCATTTCGGCCGGCTTGCGCTGGGCTCGGTGTTCGCGAACCTGATCGCGCTCCCGGCGGTGGCCCCGGCGATGTGGCTGGGCATGATCAGCGCAGCGGTCGGCCAGTTCTCATCGGTGGCCGCCGTGCCGTTCAACCTGGCCAACTCGGTCGTCCTCGCCTACATCGCGCAGGTGGCATCCTGGTTCGCCGGGCCGGGCTGGGTTCTGGCCGGGATCGAGCCCGGCGGGCCGCTGATCGCTGTTGCCGGCTACCTCGGACTGGCCGCCTTCCTGGCCCTGCTATTCCGGCTCTGGCCGGTTCACGAGGGTGAGGAAGGCGCCGTCGCGCCGCCCGGTTCGCCGGCCGGGAGGCCACGGAGGGCGATCGCCGCGTTGCTCGCTGTCGTCCTGCTGGTCGCGCTGATCTGGCTTGGGCCGGGGCTGTCGGGCGGGCACCGCCGCGGGCTGGACCCGCCGCCACCTGGCGGAGCCCGGGTCGAGGTACTCGACGTCGGCCAGGGAGACGCGATCCTGATGCGGCCGGACCGGGGAGACCCGGTCCTGATCGACGGCGGGCCGCCGGGGAGCGGCCTCATCGAGGCGCTCGACTCGGCCGGCGTGGAACGGCTCGCCGCGGTGGTCCTGACCCACGGCGATCTTGACCATCGGGGCGGACTGGCCGAGATCTTCGGTCCGGTCGAGGTCGACCGGTTCCTGTTCGATGCCGCTCCGGCGCGGCTCCTTGCGCAGTCCCGGCGGTCCGGCGCCGAGGCGGACCGTCTCGGCGCGGGTAAACGGATCAGATTCGGCAATCTGGTGCTGGAAGTGATCTGGCCGCCCGCGCGGGAGTCAGGGGAGGAGCTTCCGGCAGGGGGTGAGCCGAATGCCAGGTCGGTGGTCGCCCTGCTCCGCTGGAAGCGGTTTCGCATGCTGCTCACCGGGGACGCCGAATCCGAACTGGTACCCCTGGACCCGGGCCCGGTGGACGTCCTGAAGGTCGCCCACCACGGAAGCGATGACGCCGGACTGGAGGGGCTGCTCGAGCGGAGCGATCCGGGTCTGGCGGTGATCTCGGTCGGCGAGGAAAACCGATTCGGCCACCCGACCGGGGCGACCCTGGGCACACTGGCCGCGGCCGGCATCCCGACCGCCAGGACCGACCGCGACGGCACCGTCTCGATCGTGCTCGCGAGCGGCGGTTACCGGGTGGAGACCGGGCGGTAGGTCCCGCCGCCGACCGAGGCGGGAGAATGGGGACGTGGCCGACCAGATGAAACCGGCGTACCTGATCCATGGCTCTGACGAGGCCAAGGTCGACCAGGCCCGGGCACGCCTGCGCAAGCGGGCCGAAGAGGGAGGTGGCGCCGCGTCGCTGGAGATTTTCGAGCCGGTCGAGAACCGGGGCAGCCCCGATGCCGACGCCCTGGTGACCGCGATCGGGGCGATGTCACTGATCCCCGACCGCCGCTACCTGCTTGCGGACGGGATCGAGAAGTGGGGCAAGCGCCAGAAAGAAAACGTGGCCGGGGCGCTGCTGTCAGCCCCCCCGGAGACCACGGTCGTGCTGATCGCCCGCGGCAAGGTGCCGGCCGAACTCGCCAAGGCTGTGAAGAAGGCCGGGGGCGAGGTGCTCGGATTCGAGGCTCCGACCGGGGCGGAGCTACCCGCCCACCTGATCGCGGGCGCGGCGGCCCGGGGCTTCGAACTCGAAGCGGATGCGGCCAGGTTCCTGATCAGCCACCTCGGGGACGGCCTGACCAGGCTGTCGCATGAACTGGACCGGCTTGCCATATGGGCCGGGCCCGGAGGCTGGGTCGAGGCCGAAGACCTCAACCGAACCGTGGCCGACGCCACCGGGACCGACAAGTTCGCGCTCGGCGAGGCGATCGTCGCGGGCGACGGGGCCGGCGCGGTCGGGCTGGCCGACCGCATGCTCGCCCAGGGAACGACAGCCGGCAGCATGGTCTATCTGGCCGCGAGCACGGTCCGGCGGGCGCACAAGGCGCTCGCCATGATGGAAGAGGGTCTGCCCCAGGCCCAGATCGAACGCGGGCTGGGCGTGCCGCCGTTTGTCGCCAAGCGTCTGATCAACACACTCACCGGAGCGCGCAGCGAGGACATGCGCCGGGCGTCGATCGCGTTGTCCGACCTCGAGGTGTGGACCCGCGGCGGATCCGGCTACCCGGAAGAGCTCGCCCTCGATCTCGCCCTGATCGAGGCGACGGATGGGGCCGGTTGACAGGCGTCCCCGAATCCCGGGCCGGCCGGAGCCTGGCGCCGGATCGGGAGGCGCTAGTCGC
>JBGUDX010000158.1:0-3899 GCA_041821645.1 Acidobacteriota bacterium | reverse complement strand
CAGGCCGGAGCCCGGTTACCGTCTTTCCGGAGTCGGTCTGATCCGGGCGGGCCTACTTGCCTTTGTGGCCCTTCCTGCCCTTCTTCCTGCAGTTGCCGCCTTTGCCGCCGTTCTTGTTCTTGCGGCACTTGCTCTTCTTGTTGACGTAGCTTTTCGCTGCGTAGTCCTTGAAGCAGACGGAGACCGCGTGCTTTGAGGAGGCCGGTTCGGCACGTAGGTCTTCTTCTCATGAACACCGGGAAGCAGGCTGTGGTCGCAACTCGAGCCCCCGGGGGTTCGGTCGGGTCAACCGGCCGGATCTTTTGTTCGCCCGGCAGGCCGGGCATCTACTTTCCGTTCTTGTTCTTCTTGTTCTTCTTAGCCTTCTTCTTGCACTTCTTCTTGGCCTTCTTGTTCTTCTTCTTGGCGCACTTGTTCTTGGCCTTCTTCGACTTCTTGTAGCTCTTGGCGGCGTAGTCCTTGAAGTAGACCGAGACATTGTGGTCCGAGGAGGGCCAGTTGGGGACGTTGGTTGTCTCGACCTGGCCACCGGGGTCCCTCATCGTCTCCTTGACCGCGATCTTGCCGCTGGCATCCGCGCTGGCCGGCATGTAGTTATCGACGCCGGTCAGGAAGGTGAGCACGCTGAACGGGAAGAGGACAGAACCGAAATCGCTCACGCCATCGGAGTTGCGATCGAGGTTGAAGACCGCCAGGATCCGGCCGGACCGGGGAGCAAACACGTCGTTGATCACGTTGACGCCGTTCAGCTCGAGCCTGTCGTTGGCGCCCGGTCCGGTCTGATCGCCGCGGAACTCCCGCATGCGGGTCACCGTGACGTTGGTGTGATCCGGGCTGCCATCGAGGAACGGGACCAGCCCCGGGGCCGAAAGCACCCGATAGAAGTGGTCGTCGTGCTCGAACGGCTCCGGGTAGTTATGGATCGTCGTCGACCCGGGCCGAGTGACCTCGAACTCGTACCGCTTCTTACCGTTTACCTTGATCGGGCCGAAATTGCCGCTGGCGCCGAGGGTCTTTTTGTAGACCGGCTTGCCGGACTTGCGCTGACCGGTCTTGGCGACCAGCTCATAGACCTTGAGCTTGCCGTCATCGATGCCGGTATTTGCCGGGAAATCTGACGCCCGGCCGGCCACCGTGACCTGTCCCGGGGGCTCGGGCTTGACGTTCTTCGTCGTCGGTTTCTTGTCGGCCAGGAACTTGTAGACATCGCCGAAGGCCTGCTTCGAAGTGGTCACCTCAGTGTGGGATTTCTCCGGGAAGCGGACGTTCTTCGCGCCGACGATCTCGCGGGTGTCGGCACCCGGATCACCCCGGAACGGCTCGCCCCAGACCGCGAGGGTCGGCACGCCGCCGGGCGGGCTGTCGGCCGAGCGACCGTCGAAGTTCACGTAGCGCCTTACCATGGCGGCGCGCTCGGGGGTTGAGAGATAGGCGTGCATGACCGAGGTCCCGCGGGAATGGCCGAGGATGTCGACCTTGTTCGCACCGGTCTTCGACTTGACCATCTCAATGAACGGGTCGAGCCCAGCGATTGCCAGGTCGTTGGTGCTCTCGTTGGTGTCGTACTCGTAGGCGAAGATCCGCTTCTGCGGGAACCCGTTGCTGGTGAAGCGCATCGCGTTCGACTCGAACTGCTGGGCCGAGCCCGACTGGCCGTGCACGAAAATCATCGGGGTCGGTTTCGGACCCTTATTCGACTTTGCGCCGGCTTCGGCGGCCCAGGTTCCGGACAAAACCAGAACGGCGATCGAAAGCAAAGCGAAAATGCCAAAGAGCGGGTTGACCCGCTCGCCAATGCGCGACTCGAACATCAGACCCTCCCGGATAGTTTGAACCCTGCCATGAATCCTTCCCACAAGTTAGACGACGATCGCGGCAGAGTCAATCTTCCGACGGTCGGCGGCGCGCCGACCAGGGCTAGGCTGCGAGGCGCGAGCGACTCCAGCGCGAGATCGCCAGCGGTGCGAGTGCGCCGAACGCGATCGCGCAGGACAGCACCAGCGTGTGGCTGAGCGCGCTCGCTTCAGGCAGTCCCGCCGGCGGGATGAAGCCGACCGCGAAGGCCGCGATCGAGAAGGCGATGCCTACCCCGCAGGCGAGCCGGATCCCCCACCGGCCGCCCGGGATCGCGAACGGGCGCTCGACCTCGGGCCGGCTGCGGCGCAGTTTCAGGGCAGATGCGAACAGCATCATGTACATCATCAGGTAGAGCTGAACCAGCATCGCGCTGAGCAGCCAGAACATGCTCGAGACGCTCGGCTCGACGATGAACAGCAGGCTGATCAGCGAGCCGATCACCGCCTGACCGATCAGTACCGGCTTCGCGACACCCAGCTTGTCTCGCTCGGCGAACCGGCGAGGTAGGTGGCCGTCGCGTCCCGCCGTCGCCATGGCTACCGGGGTGCCGGCCATCCAGCCGGCGATCTCGCCGATCGAGTCGATGTAGATCGCCAGCGCCAGCAGCGGGACCAGCAGGCCGACGTCCCAGACGTCATCGACCGCGGTCTGCATGGCCTGGATGATCCCGGCCGTGATGTTTATCTGGTCGCTCGGGACCAGCACCGCGATCGCCAGCGTCGCCGGGATCAGCAGCACCGCGATCATCACCACCGAGATCATCGTGGCGCGTGGGTAGGTGTATCCGGGGTTGCGGATCTCGGCCACCCTGGTCGCCATCACCTCGACCCCTGCGAAGATCACGATCGTCGAGATCCCGAACGAGATGTTGCCCGGCTTCGACAGGTCGGGGATCAGGTCGGCCGACGCACCGGTGAGGTTCGTGGGGTTGCCGGCGAGCAGGTAGATCGCGGCGAAGGCGATCAACAGCAGCCCGGGCACGATCGTGCCGCCGAGCGAGCCGATCGTGCCGAGTGCTCCCGAGGTTCGCAGACCGAACATGGTCAGCAGGGTGATCAACCAGATCGTGCCGACCACCACCGCCGCGGTGTAGAGCTTGTTGTCGGTCCCGCCGTCCCAACCCAGGGAGAGCGCGATCATCGCCGCCGAGCTGGTCAGGATCACGGTCCAGAAGATCACGTTCTGAAACCACTGGAGCCAGGTCGCGACAAAGCCGGCGCGCGGGCCGAACGCCTCGCTCACCCAGACGTAGACCCCGCCGTCACGCTTCCAGCTCGTTCCGAGCTCGGCGGCCACCAGACCGGCCGGGATCAGGAACAACACGATCGCCGCGACCAGGAAGAAGATCGACCCGAGCCCGTAGGTCGCCAGCGGCGACATCCCGTGCAGGCTGGTGATGATGCCGAAGATCAACATCACCACCAGGAACATGCCCAGCGGAGGACGGCCCGCCCTGCGGCCCGGCTCGACCCCCGCCTGGTTCACTAGCGGGGACTGAGCGCGAGCACCGGGATTTCGCGGACGCCGGCGGTGCGCTCGCGGTAGTTGCCGTAGCCGGTGTAGAGCTGCTCGGCGAGGTCGAGCAGGTGCTCCCGCTCCTCCCCCTCGGTCTCCCGCACCAGGTAAGGCAGTCGCTTGCCTCTGGCCAACAACTCGACCTCGGGATTGGCGGTCGCGTTGTAGTACCAGGCGGGATGCTTCTCGCGCCCGAAGCTCGATGCGACCAGGATCACCTCGTCACCCCGGGTGAAGTAGAGCAGTGGCGTCTGTCGCTCCTCACCGCTCTTCCTTCCCCGGGCGATCAGGGTCACCAGTGGGAAGAACGCGGTGGTCGCCACCCGGCCACCGGAGATGCGCTGGAGCACCGGATCGACGTTGGCGGCGAGATGGATCCCGACGCTCCGTCCGGCGTCGGTGTTGGAGACCTTCATTAGCAGCCGCTTGACCGCCCCGGCGGGTTCAGTCGGATCTATCGGTCGGATCGCCCCCACACCCGCAAACTATCCGATCGCGCTCACTCCGAACCGCTCCGGCCGCTGGAC
>JBGUDX010000157.1:0-3925 GCA_041821645.1 Acidobacteriota bacterium | reverse complement strand
CTCGGTGTTCTGCGGGCACTGCGAGTTCTGCCTGAGCGGTCGCCCCGCGCTGTGCGACAAGGCCGAGACGCGTCGATCCCCCGAGCAGGCGAGCCGCCTGGATCGCGATCTGACCGACCGCGCCACTCGCACCGAGCACGAGCACCGTTTCGCCTGGCTCGATCCGGCCCCGCCACTCCAGCGAAAGCCAGGCGGCCATGCCCGCTATCCCGAACGCGATCGCCTGTCCCGGTTCGATCCCGTCGGGCACGGCGATGCCGCTGCCGGCGCCGATCAGCGTGTGCTCGGCAAACGAACCGGACGGCGCGATCGCCCCGTCGAACCAGACCAGGTCCCCGCCCGCCCGCCGGCCGATTCCTTCGAGACCGGCAACGTATGGAAGCGAGGGACGGCCGGCATCGAACTTTCCCGACGCGATCGCCAGGTCAACCGGATTGAGGCCGGCGACCTCGACCGCCACCAGTTCCTCTCCCTCGGCCGGTTCGGGCCGCTCGGCGGTCACGACCTCCGGCGGCTCACCGTAGGCCTTGATCAGCGCGGCGCGCATGATCCGATCACCGGCGGCGTCGTCCCGGCGCTCAGGCCGCCACCGGCAACCCGGTGCCCAGGGTCTGCCTGAGGAACTCGCCGGTATAGGAACCGCTCACCTCGGTCACCTGCTCGGGTGTGCCGGTGGCGACCACCTGGCCGCCGCCGTCACCGCCCTCCGGGCCGAGGTCGATCACCCAGTCGGCGCTCTTGATCACGTCGAGGTCGTGCTCGATCACGATCACCGTGTTGCCGGCGTCGACCAGCCGCCCGAGCACGTCAAGCAGCCTGCGCACGTCGCCGAAGTGGAGGCCGGTGGTCGGCTCGTCGAGGATGTACAGGGTCGAACCGGTCGCCACCTTGGAAAGCTCGGCGGCAAGCTTGATCCGCTGGGCCTCGCCGCCGGAGAGCGTGGTCGCCGGCTGGCCCAGGCGCACGTAGCCGAGGCCGACATCGTTCAGCGTCTTCAGCCGGCGGGCGATCTTGGGGATGCTCTCGAAGAAAGGGTGGGCCTCCTCGATCGACATCTCGAGCACGTCGGCGATCGACTTGCCCTTGAACCGGACCTCGAGCGTCTCCCGGTTGTATCGGTGGCCGTGGCACTGCTCGCACGGCACGTAGACGTCGGGCAGGAAGTGCATCTCGATCTTGATCTGGCCGTCTCCCTTGCACACCTCGCAGCGGCCGCCTTTTACGTTGAAGCTGAACCGGCCGGGCTTGTAGCCGCGGGCCCGGGACTCCTGGGTCGCCGCAAAGAGCTGCCTGATGTGGTCGAAGACGCCGGTATAGGTGGCCGGGTTCGAGCGCGGCGTGCGGCCGATCGGGGACTGGTCGATGCTGATGATCTTGTCGATCTGCTCGATGCCGTCGATGCCGTCGTGCGGTCCAGGTCGCAGCTTGCCCTGATGCAGCCGGTTGGCCATCGCGGGATGCAGCGTTTCGTTGACCAGAGTCGACTTGCCCGAGCCCGAGACCCCGGTGACGCAGGTCAGGACTCCCAGGGGGAACTCGACGTCGACCCCTGCCAGGTTGTGCTGGCGGGCTCCGCGCACGGTCAGGGCCCCGTTCGCCTCGCGCCGCGACCCGGGCACGCCGATCCCTTCGAGACCGGCCAGGTACCTGCCGGTCAGCGAGTCGGGATTCGCCTCCACCTCGTCCGGGGTCCCGGCCGCCACCACGTAGCCACCGTGCTCCCCGGCTCCCGGGCCGAGGTCGACCAGATGGTCGGCCGCCTTCATCGTGCCCTCGTCGTGTTCGACCACGATCACCGTATTGCCGAGGTCTCGCAGCCTTTCGAGGGTTCCGATCAACTTCTGGTTATCGCGCTGGTGAAGCCCGATCGAGGGTTCGTCGAGCACATACATCACCCCGACCAGGCTGGAGCCGATCTGGGTCGCCAGCCGGATCCGCTGGGCCTCGCCGCCGGAAAGCGTGCGCGCCGAACGGGCCAGCGAGAGGTAGCCGATGCCTACGTTGACCAGGAAGGAGAGCCGTTCGGCGACCTCCTTGACGATCAGCCGGGCGATCGCGCGCTCGGTCGCGTTGAGCTCGAGTGCCTCGATCCATTCCCGGGCGGCCTCGGCGGACATTTCAGTGAAATCGCGGATAGAGATCCCGCCGACCGTGACCCCGAGGGTCTCCGGGCGTAGCCGTGCCCCGTCGCAGGACGGACACGGCTGCTCGGCCATGTAGTCCTCGATCCGGTCGCGCACCGTCTCGGAATCGGACTCCTGGTAGCGGCGCTCGAGGTTGTTGACCAGGCCTTCGAACTTGACCGAATAGCTCCGGCGCCGCCCCGAGCGTGCCTTGGTACGAATCGTGTGCCGCTCGGTCCCGGTGCCATGGAGGAAGATCTCCTGCTCCTCTTTGCTCAGGTCCTGCCAGGGCGCGTCGATGTCGATCTCATAGGTCCCTGAGACGGACTTGATCAGCCTTCGCCAGTAACCGGAATAGCCCATGCGCCAGGGCTGGAGCGCGCCTTCGGCCAGCGACAGGGTCGGGTCGGGCACCACGAGCTGCGGATCGATCACCCGCTTGAAACCGAGCCCTGTACAGGTCGGGCAGGCTCCGTGGGGGGCGTTGAACGAGAAGATCCGGGGCTCGAGCTCCGGCATCGAGGTGCCGCATTTCAGGCAGGCGAAGTTTTCCGAGAAGAGCATCCGCTCGCCGTCGATCACCTGGATCTCGACCAGGCCCTCGGCCATCCCGGCCGCCGCCTCGACCGATTCCGAGAGCCTTCGCCGGAGGTCGGGCTTCATGACCAGACGGTCGACCACCACCGAGACGTCATGCTTGAACTTCTTGTCGAGCTCGATCTCTTCGTCGAGCATGCGCATCTCGCCGTTGACCTCGACCCGGGCGTAGCCGTCCGCCCGCATCTGGTCGAACAGCTTGCCGAACTCGCCCTTCCGCCCCCGGACCACCGGGGCCATCACCATGAAGCGGATTCCCTGCTCGAGGATCATCAGGCGGTCGGTTATCTGCTCCTGGGTCTGACCGGTGATCTCGGCTCCGCATTTGGGACAGTGCGGCCTCCCGATCCGGGCCCAGAGGAGACGCAGGTAGTCGTAGACCTCAGTCACCGTGCCGACCGTCGAACGGGGGTTGCGCGAGGTCGTCTTCTGGTCGATCGAGATCGCCGGCGAAAGTCCTTCGATCGAGTCGACGTCAGGCTTCTCCATCAGGCCCAGGAACTGGCGGGCGTAGGCCGAGAGCGACTCGACGTAGCGCCGCTGACCCTCGGCGTAGATCGTGTCGAAGGCGAGGCTCGACTTGCCCGAGCCCGAAAGCCCGGTCATCACGATCATCGCGTCCCGCGGCAGGTCGAGATCGATGCCCTTGAGATTGTGCTCGCGGGCCCCGCTTATGACGATGCGCTCGGAACGGGTCACTCAGGGCATTCTAGGGAACCGAACAGACGTTCGATCCGGCGCCACTCAGCCGAGCCGTTCGAACAGATCATCGATCAGGCCGTCGGTGTCGCTCAGTTCGTAGTCGTGCTCCAGTCGATCCCGGATCGAGTTCCGGTCGGCCCCGTCCATCGCCATCTTGGTCGCGACCAGCCTGGCCGAAACCTCCTCGTCGCCCCCGGTCTCAGATCGCCCGGTGGCCCCTGAGGCGGACCCTGATCCGTCATCGGGCTCCGGGGCCGTCCCCGGTGACGTAGCGGCATCGGCAGGGTCGGACTCAGATTCGGTGCCGGATCCCGACCCTGCGCCAGACCCCGACTCGGTTCGGGGAAGCGAGTCGGTCGCGGGGGCGGCACCGGCAGGTTCGTCCCGGCCGCCAGGCGAATCCGGCCGCCGCAGCGCATCGCGCTCCACCTTGAGTGCCGCGACTTCGGCCTCGGCGGCGGCGATCAGCGCATCGACCGCGACCAGATGGGCATCGACCGAAG
>JBGUDX010000156.1:0-3975 GCA_041821645.1 Acidobacteriota bacterium | reverse complement strand
GGACGAGAGCTCGACTGGGAAACAACGGTCGGCCTCGAAGAGGGCCTCCGCCGCACCCTCGCCGCACTGTAGACGCCGACGCCCTCTCAATAGACGCCCCTGCACCCTCGGAACTGGCAGTGAATTGCACCCTCACAGGGTGAGGATCGTCTCCAGTTCGTCGCCGTACGCCCGGCACCGGTTCGGACCCGGAGGCGGCATCGACCTTCTACGCTGTCCCCATGCCCGCTCAGGCCTATTCCGGCAAAGAGTGCGTCTGCCAGCACCGCAGGGGGGTCTGCGACCAGACCTGCGTGCGCGACATGCTGGAAACGCCGTTCTACATCGCCTGCCTCAAGCTGACCGGCCGCAACTGCCTGGTCGTCGGCGGAGGCAGGATCGGCCTGGAGAAGATCGAGGGCCTGCTCGCCTGCGACGGTGAAGTCGAAGTGATCGCCCCCGACGCGTGCCCGGAGGTCGAGCGGCTCGCGGCCGAGGAATCGATCATCTGGCAGAAGCGAAACTACTCGGGGCCGGCCGATCTCGAAGGACGGTTCCTGGTGATCGCCGCGACCGACGACCCGGAGGTCAACATCGGCGTCTTCGATGACGCCGAGCGGCGGGCGATGCTGGTCAACGTGGTCGATGTACCACCGCTCTGCAATTTCATCCTGCCCGCGATAGTCCGGACAGGCCCGCTGGCGATCGCGATCTCGACCGCGGGCGCGTCTCCCGCCCTGGCCAAACGGATGAAGGCGGAGATCGGAGATCTTTACGGGGACGAGTACGCGCGACTGGCGGTGATCCTCAACCAGACCCGGGGCTGGGCGAAATCGACCCTTCCGACCTACCGGGATCGCAAGGCGTTCTTCGAGGGAATCGTGAACGGCGATCCCGACCCGGTCGAGCTGATCCGGTCGGGCCGCGAGCCCGAGCTCGAGAACCTGATCGACGAAGCCCGCGCCGCCGCGACCGCGGCCCTCTCCGGCTGAGACCCCTCCCACTGAGGCCGCCACGGCCAAGACCGCTCCTGTTGAGTCCCCTCCCGCTGAGACGGCCGGCGGCCGCGCCGCGCGCGGTCGCTACTCAACCGAGCGGAGGAAATCGACAAGCAGCCGGCTGAAAGTCACCGGGTCGTCGATGAACGGCCAGTGGCCCGAATCCGGCAGAACGTGGACCTCGGCCGATGGAAACGCCTCCTTCTGAAGCTCGGCGTATTCGGATCCGAGGTATGGATCGCCGGCTCCCCAGACGACCAGGGCCGGCAGGTCGGCCGGCGCCAGGATCGGGGCAAGAATGGCCGCGTCGCCGGCGATCGACTTCGAATCCCGGTAGACGTCGAGAACGGCGGCCTTCGTCCGCCGATCGAAGTTCTCATACATCTCATCGACGAATTCCGGGGGAAGCCTCCCTGAACCGGCCTTGCTGAAATGCCGTCGGAACATTGCCCTGGTGGTAACGGCCTGGGAGAGCTCGCCGAGGCCTCGTGTCTGCCAGACCCGGGCCCACCGGTGCCAGCGGTAGTCCGGCAGGATCCCGGTATCGATCAGGACCACGCCGGCGACCCGGTCGGCATTGGCCGCGGCCCATCGAAGCCCGAAAAAGCCCCCGAGATCGTGAAGTACGAAAAGCGGGCGGCTGATGCCGAGTGTGTCCAGTGCCTGGTCGAGGAACTCCGTGTACTCGTTGATGGTGTGGCCGAAATCCGGCCCGGCCACGGTCTGGCCGAAGTCGGGGAGATCGAACGCGACCGCCCGCCGAAGATCACCCACCTCCCCGACCGGTCTGACCCAGTCACCGGCTGATCCGGGATTGCCATGTACGAAAACGACCGCCTCCGAAGCCTGATGTGGCCCGGCCTGAAGCAGCCTGGTGGCAACCCGCCCGACCGCGATTGAACTCCATTCGGGCGGATCGGCGCTGATCACCTGGAGCCCACTCCCCAACCGCTACAGGGCAAAGAATGCGATCGCCGCAAAGTGGGTCGCCGCCGCGCCGATGACCAGAAGATGAAACACCTCGTGATAGCCGAAGTAGACCGGGTTGGGATCGGGACGCTGCGTAGCGTAGACGACCGCCCCCACCGTGTAGAGGATCCCGCCGGTCGCGATCAGCAGTCCGGCGACCACGCCGGCGGTACCGACGATCTGGGGGAAGGCGACGGCACCGATCCAGCCGACCGAGACATAGACGAGGGCGCTGACCCACTTGGGCGAGCTGGTCCAGGCGAGCTCGACCGCGATGCCGATCGCCGCTCCGGCCCAGACCGCGATCAGAATCGCCGTTGACCAGGTGCCTGACATGGTGAGCAGAGCGAACGGGGTCACCGTGCCGGCGATCAGCAGAAAAATCATCGAATGGTCGAGCCTTCGCATCTGCATGCGGGCCCTCGAGGTCTGCCAGTCGACCCGGTGGTAGAGGGCGCTGGTGCCGAACAGGGCGCAGAGCGTAACCGTGTAGATGCTGACCGCGAGCAGCTTGCGCGGGGTGTCGGCGATGATCAGCAATGATATCCCGAGGCCGAGTGAGAGGAAGAACGCCCATTCATGGGTGACGCCCCGGAACTTCGGCTTGACCGCTTTGATCGTCTCGGCTGCCGACTCCCTGATCTGGTGCGCGCGATCGACCGCCGCCTCACGGGCGACGCCGGCCCGTTCGACCGCGTTCTCCCGGGCCGTCGTAGCGCGTTCCACCGCGCTGTCGCGGGCTGCCGTGGCTCTCTCGCGGGCGGCCGTGGCACGCTCTACCGCCGTCTCGCGGCGGGTCGTGGCGGCCTCGTCGGGGCCGTTTTCCGGATCGGAATCCGGTCGGTTGTCGGGAACCTGGTTCACAAGGGGATCGTACAGGTGACCGACGCTATCGCGGGAGGTGGACCGCCATGGTGACCACAGTCACAGCCGCGCCGCCGGGCCGGAGCCCTGTCCGGACCGCCGGGCCCCCTCACGGTGAGCGGCACATGTCGCAAATCACGCAAAGACTTTTCGGGCTAAAACGCTATATGTAGCGTGCTGCGAAGGTGTCCGACTCCACACCTAGTATAATCTGCCATGTGCTTTGCCCCAACTGTGGACATCAGGGAAGCCGGGTTCTCGAGAGCCGCGGCTCCGAAGAAGGGGCCGCCGTGCGCCGGCGGCGCCAGTGCTCCGGCTGCGAACACCGCTTCACGACCTACGAGCGGTGCGAGCACCGGCCGCTGTTCGTCATCAAGCGCGACGGCCGGCGTCAGCCGTTCGACCGGGAGAAGCTGCGTGGCGGACTCGAGCGCGCTTCGCACAAGCGCCCTGTCCCTCCTGAGGCGATCGATGCCCTGGCCGACCGGATCGAGGCGGCGGCGGTACGCTCCGGCGGCGAGATCAGCGCGGCCCGGGCCGGAGACATGTGCCTCGGGGGCCTGCGGCGGATCGACCAGGTGGCCTACCTGCAGTTCGCGGCGGTCTACCGGCAGCTCGGGGTCGAAGACGTCCAGGCCGAGCTCGACCGTCTCGCCCCGGAAGCGGCCGGGAAAAAATGATCGGCAAGTTGCGGGTTCCGGCAGAAAACGCGACCGACCGATCAGTTAGAAGAACCGACACACCAGACTTCGAAGCACCCGAATGAAGCAGTAACCGGTCCAGCGCCGGCGATCCAGTACGAAACAGCCCAGAAGCCGGAATCTGCCGGCAACCAGGAGAGAGCGAGAGAATGTCCCAGTCCGTATCCGAGTCGTCCCGAATCAACCCCGAAGGGGTCGTCATCCAGCGCCGCCTCACCCGCGAGGGCGTCCATCCCTTCGACGAGGTCGAATGGGAGCTGCGAGACGCGGTGATCGGCGACCCCGAGAACCCGGCCTTCGAGCAGCGCGGGGTCGAGTTCCCCCGGTCCTGGTCGCAGAACGCGACCAACATCGTCGCCCAGAAGTACTTCCGCGGCCAGCTCGGTTCGGACATGCGCGAGAACTCGGTCAAGCAGATGATCGGAAGGGTCGCCGGCACGATCGCCGGGTGGGGCCGCAAGGGC
>JBGUDX010000155.1:0-4004 GCA_041821645.1 Acidobacteriota bacterium | reverse complement strand
CACGATCCGCCATGACCGCAAAGAGCAGGGGCTCGGCAGAGCGCGCCTTGGGGCCGATGGCGGCCAGCGAAACCAGGGCGTCGGGTCGGGCCGACGTGGTCACCGGATTGCTTCGATCGGCGATGATCTCGCTGAGCAGGGGCACCGCCGACGCTGCGTCCTCGCCAAAGGACCCAAGGATGCGCAAAGCGCTGTTCTGCTGACCGCGCAGTCTGCCGGCTTTGATCCCGGCCTCGATGTCGGCGATCACGACCTTCGCCCCCTGCCCGGCCAGCCTTTCCGCGGTCGCCCGGCCGAGTCCGTTGGCCCCGCCGGTGATCAGAGCAACCTTTCCCTCAAAGCTCATGGCAGCAGTCTCCCAGAGTCGGATGACGCCGGGCCGGCGCCGCCCGCGCGGACCGTTGTGGGGCCCGGCGCCGGGAGCCGGGTTCACAGCCCGGCGTCCCGCCACTCTGCCGGCCCGCCGTTGCGACGCCCGGAGCGGGGGGAGCCTTAGGATGGTCACCAGAGGTGAAGGGCCAGGCCGCCATTCGGGCACCCGGCCGGAGGAAAACTCGGCGCGAAACCAAAAGGCGCGCAAGCCAAAACTTCGAGGAGAGCAGTGATGAACCCGAATCTCGCAAACCTTCTGAGCGACACCGCCGCCGAGAAGCCGGACAGCATCGCGATCCGGCTGGACGATGTGGCGGTCCCCTACGGCGCCCTCGACCAGACCACCAGGCTGGTCGCCGGCCTGCTCTCCTCCAAGGGCGTCGAGAAGGGCGACCGGGTCGGCATCATGCTGCCGAACGTGCCGCACTTCCCGTTCGTTTATTACGGGGCGCTCCGCCTCGGCGCGATCGTGGTACCGATGAACGTGCTGCTGACCGCCCGCGAGATCAAGCATTACCTGGGCGATTCCGGGGCGAAGGTGCTGGTCGTCTGGAAGGACTTCGCGCCGGAGGCGGTCGCCGCCTGCGAAGAGACCGGGACCGAGCTGATCACGGTCGACCCCGAGACGGTCGGCGAGCTGCTGGCCGGGGTCGAGCCGGTTGATGAGGTGGCCGAGGTCGATGGCGACGACACCGCGATCCTGCTCTACACCTCCGGCACCACCGGCCAGCCCAAGGGCGCCGAGCTGACCCACGACAACGTGCGCTCCAACGTCGACGTGATCACCGGCATGTTCGATCCGGCCGACGGCGACGTCTACTTCGGCGGCCTGCCGCTCTTTCACGTGTTCGGCCAGACGGTCGGCATGAACGGGGCGTTCGCGACCGGCGCCGAGCTCACCCTGCTGCCCCGCTTCGACCCGGCCAAGGCGCTCGAGATCATCCAGCGCGACAAGGTGACCGTGTTCATGGGCGTGCCGACGATGTACGCGGCGATCCTGCAGACCCCGGACCGCGACAGCTACGACACCTCCTCGCTGCGACTCTGCTGCTCCGGCGGGGCCGCGCTGCCCGGCGAGATCCTGCGCGCGTTCGAGGCCGAGTTCAACTCGCCGATCCTCGAGGGCTACGGCCTCTCGGAGACCTCCCCGGTAGCCTCGTTCGGGAGGGCCGACATGGAGCGCAAGGCCGGCACCATCGGGACCCCGATCGACGGAGTAGAGATGCGCCTGGTCGACGAGGAAGGCAATGTGGTCGGGGTCGGCGACGTGGGCGAGGTCCAGATCAAGGGCCCGAACGTGATGAAGGGCTACTGGAACCTTCCGGAGGCGACCGCCGCGGCGATCGACTCTGACGGCTGGTTCTCAACCGGCGACATGGGCACGGTCGACGAAGACGGCTACTACTCGATCGTCGACCGCAAGAAGGAGATGATCATCCGCGGCGGCTACAACGTCTACCCGCGCGAGATCGAGGAGGTCCTCTACGAGCACCCGGCGATCGCCGAGGCGGCAGTGATCGGCATCCCGCACGACGACCTCGGTGAAGAAGTGTGCGCGGTGATCGCCTTCAAGGAGGGCCAGTCGGCGACCGAGGACGAGATCCGGGCGTTCGCCAAGGAGGAGGTCGCCGCCTACAAGTACCCCCGCCACATCAAGATCATCGACGAGCTTCCCAAGGGCCCGACCGGCAAGATCATGAAGCGCGAGATCGACATGTCCGGGGTCGGCTGAGGCCGGCTGAGTCTGCATCACCCAGGGCCGGCGCGGGGCCCGCCTCCGGTCAGTCGGCGCCGGGCCCGGGCCCTCTGCCTCTTCGAGCCGCCGGTGGGTCAGCCGCTCTCATCGGGTGCGCTGGGCCTCGAGACGCTATGGGCTGCCAGTGCGGCGCACGCCAGGGCGAACGCGATCATCAGGGCGAACGCGATCACGAAGTCCCCGGTCGTATCCTTGACCACACCGAGGAGCAGCGGCGGGAAGAACCCTCCCAGGCCTCCGGCAGCCCCGATGATGCCGGTCGCGGCACCGGTGTTGGTGGGGAACTCCTTCGGCACCAGCTTGAACACGGCGCCGTTACCCGCACCGAGGAACATCGCCAGGGTCAGGGAGATGATCGTGACCGGCACGATTGAAGGGTCGAACGCCTGCCAGGTGAGGCCGACCGCATCGACGCTGATCCCGATGAACGCGGCCGTAAGCACTTTCTCGGCGCCGAAACGGTCGGAAAGCCAGCCACCGATCGGCCGCGACGCGGTCGCGACGATCGTGAACCCGGCGGCCCTCAACCCCGCATCGGTGAGCGAGAGGTCAAACCAGTCCTTGAGCAGTTTCGGCAGGAAGATCGCCATCGCCACGAAACCGCCGAAGGTGACGAAGTAGTACAGGGAAAGCTGCCAGAGCGGCCAACCGGAGCGGAGCACTTCCCGGTATTTGGTATGGGTCGGCTTGGCGCTCGGCGCCGGGCGGGCCATGACCAACCAGATCACCCCGTATGCGGCGATCACCGCGGCGAAGACCAGTCCGGCGGCGACCTGGCTGTACTGGTCCCGGATCACCGGGACCGAGAACGCGGCCACCGCGGTACCGATGTTGCCGACCCCGTAGACCCCGAGCGCCATGCCCTGGCGCCCGGGCGGATACCACTTGGCGACGAACGGGATGCCGACTGCGAACGAGGCGCCGGATGTGCCGAGCAGGAAGCCGGCGCCGAGCAGTGCGGGATACGAGTTCGCGAAGCCGACCAGCGCGGCTGAACCGGCCGAGAAGAACAGCACGCCGGCGAAGACCGTGCGGCCCCCGATCCGGTCGGTGAGCAGTCCGAGCGGGATCCTGAGCAGCGATCCCAGCACCACCGGGATCGCGATCATGATCGAGGTCTCGGTATTGCTCAGCCCGAGTTCGTCCTGGAGATCGGGGGCGATCGGAGCCAGCATGCCCCAGGCGGTGAAACAGGCCGCAAACGCGATCGTGGCAAGCGCGAGATTTCGGCCGGCGCCGGCGGGTGTTGTATCCATCAAATCCTCCTATCGGCCGGCCGGGGTCTCCGGGCGGCGACTGGGTGAGGGTCGTACGACCCTGGGTCGGTAGTAAATCGGGCTGCGCCTGAAGTAGCCGAGCGGCACGCTGAACGCGTGGACCAGGCGGCTGAACGGCCAGAGCGCATAAAGGAACCAGACCCCGACAACGTGGACCTGGAAGATCAGGGTCACTCCCCCGCCGGTCATGAGCGAGGGGTCGGGGTCGAAGATGAACAGCTGGCGGAAGTAGGGGGCGACCGACTCGCGGTAGTGGACCGAATCGCCGAGGTTGGTCAGCGTCGCCAGCATGCCGGTGACGACCCCGAAGGCGAGCAGGGCGAACACCGCCACGTCCATCCTGGTCGTGGTGATCCGCACCCTGGAAAACTTCAGCCTCCGGTAGATCAGAACCGCCAGGCCGACGACCACGGCAGCGCCGGCGGTGACCCCGCCGATCACCGAGATCACGTGGTAGGCGTCCTCGGAGAGCCCGGCCGCCTCGGTCCAGGAGACCGGGATCAGGATGCCCATGATGTGGCCGCCGATCGCCAGCAGCACGCCGACGTGGAAGAGCACGCTGCCGAAGCGCAGCACACGACTTTCGAGCAGCTGGGTCG
>JBGUDX010000154.1:0-4012 GCA_041821645.1 Acidobacteriota bacterium | reverse complement strand
GGTCCTCGATCGTCAGGCCGAGGTGCAGGACAAGATCGAGGCCATGGGCGCCTGGGAGCTGGACTCCCGTCTCGAGTTCGCCATGGACGCCCTCCGTTGCCCGCCGGGCGACACCGTGGTCGACGTCTTGTCGGGCGGCGAGCGACGACGTGTTGCGCTATGCCGGCTGCTCATCCAGCAGCCCGACATCCTGCTACTCGACGAGCCGACCAACCACCTCGACGATCTGTCGGTGGCCTGGCTCGAGCGCCACCTCAAGGAGTACCCCGGCACCGTCATCGCCGTCACCCACGACCGCTACTTCCTCGACAACGTCGCCGGCTGGATCCTCGAACTCGACCGCGGCCGCGGCATCCCGTTCGAGGGCAACTACTCAGGCTGGCTCGAGCAGAAGGGGGAACGGCTGGCCCAGGAAGAGCGCCGGGACACGGCCCGGGCCCGCACAATCGCGGCCGAGCTCGAATGGGTCCGCGAAAACCCCAAGGGCCGGCGCAAGAAGTCCAAGGCCCGCCTGGCCCGTTACGACGAACTGCTGGCCGAGGAGAAGAACGTCAAGCTGGACAAGGTCCAGATCCACATACCGGCGGGCCCACGACTGGGAAACCTGGTGATCGAGACCGAGCACCTGCGCAAGGGTTTCGGCGACAAATTGCTGATCGAGGACCTCTCATTCCAGCTGCCACCGGCCGGCATCGTCGGCGTGATCGGCCCCAACGGGGCCGGAAAGACGACCCTTTTCCGCATGATCGTCGGTGACGAAAGCCCTGACGAAGGCTCTCTGCGGCTCGGCGAGACCGTCCAGCTGGCCTACGTTGACCAGTCGCGCGACGCGCTCGAGGGCGAAAAGACCGTCTGGGAAGAGATCTCGGACGGCGACGACACGATCCAGGTCGGTGAGAACAAGATGAACTCCCGCGCCTACGCCGGCTCGTTCAACTTCAAGGGATCCGACCAGCAGCGCAAGGTCGGCACCCTGTCCGGCGGCGAGCGTAACCGGGTCCATCTGGCCAAGCTGCTGCGCTCGGGCGGCAACCTGCTGCTGCTCGACGAGCCGACCAACGATCTCGACGTGGACACCCTGCGGGCCCTGGAAGAGGCTCTGCTCAGCTTCGCCGGCTGTGCGGTGGTGATATCGCACGATCGCTGGTTCCTCGACCGGGTCGCCACCCACATCCTCGCCTTCGAAGGCGACTCCCAGGTCGAGTGGTTCGAGGGCAACCTCGAGGCCTACGAGGAAAACCGCCACAAACGGCTTGGCGCAGAGGCAGACCGGCCCCACCGGATCACCTACAAGAAGCTGGTCCGGAACTGAGCAGAAGCCGCCGTCCGGCGGCGTATGAAAAAATCTTTCAGGCCACCGCTACTCGGGGGTCCGGGCGGGGTTGAAAAGTCCGATTCGCCGTAAACAGAACCTAAATGGAGGGTATCCCTTGATCACCAGCACCTTGAAGCGACTTCGACCTGCACTGATGGCAGTCGCAGCCCTGTTCGCCTTTGGCGCGCTCACCGCGTCGGCCGAGGCCAATGGTAAGAAGCCGGTCTCAGTTTTCCCGGCGCCGAAGACCCAGGTCGCATCTGACGACACGGGTTTCAGTTTCCGAGGCATCAAGCCGAAGAACATGGGACCGATCGAGGTTCGTGACCGCGACGGCAACCGGATCGGCGGAAAGCGCCTGGCGCATTCCGACGGCAAGGGAGTCAGCTTCATCCCCAACGGCAAGTTCGAGCCGGGTGAGAAGGTAAGGGTCAAGACCAAGAGGGGCATCATGCTTGCCAAGAACGGCAACTTCTGGGTGCGGATCGGCCGCTTCTACGGCAACGATGACGAGCAGGCCCCTCCAGGCACACCTCCCGTAACCGATGGCCTCAAGTCGAGGCCGGAACTGAAGCCGGTGGGACTCGAAGTGTCGGTGAACAAGCCGGAGGCCTCTAAGGACAAGGTCTTCTTCGCCCCGAAGAGGGGTGGGCTGACAATCGCCGACAAGTCCGGACGTGTTCGCTGGTTCCGACCCGCCGGCTTTGGCGGCAAGGGCACCCAGGTCTACAACTTCCAGACCCAGACCTACAGGGACCGACCGGTCCTCACCTACTGGAAGGGCGCCTCAACGGGAAGGGGCTTCTCCCAAAGGGGTGACAACGAGATCCTGAACAACAAGTACAAGAAGATCGCCACGGCCAACCCGGGCAATGGCTACGGTGCCAACATCCACGAGTTCGAGCTGACCGGCCGCGACACGGCGCTGGTGCAGGCGTACCGTGGCGTCAAGTACGACCTGACCCCGGTCGGCGGACCCGCCGATGGCAAGATCATGGACAACATCATCCAGGAAGTCGACATCAAGACCGGAGCTGTTCTCTGGGAGTGGCACGCTGTCGGCAATGTCGGGATCAAGTCCAGCCAGACCGCCCCGCCGGAAGACGGAGCAGTGTGGGATTACTTCCACACGAACGCTGTGAAGGCTGACGGAAAGGGAATTCTGGTTTCCGGACGCCGTCAGAGCACCGTCTACCGGATAAACCGCGACAACGCAAGGGTCATGTGGCGCCTGCGTGGCGACGGTGTGAAGCCGAAGACCAGCGACTTCAAGATCGCTCCGGGAGCAGAGTGGGGCTACCAGCACGACATGGAGCGTCTGCCGAACGGAGATATCTCCCTGTTCGACAACGGCCAGGACCGGCCCACTACCAATGTCCCGGTCATCAACGAAGAATCCAGCGTTCTGGTCCTGAGACTTTCCGGGAAGGGAAACAACCGGAAGGCCTCACTGGTCAAGCGCTACACCCATAAGCCGGATCATGATGCCGGATCCCATGGCCCCGGACCGCTTTTGGCTGAGACCCAGGGAAGTGCCCGCCTGCTGGAGAACGGCAACTGGTTCGCCGGCTGGGGACAGGTTCTCCAGATGACCGAGTTCGCTCCCGGCGGAGAGATCGTCTGGGATGCGACCTTCCCGTCGACGGGTCAGAACACCAACTCCTACCGGTCGTTCGCGGCTCCCTGGAACGGCAAGCCGACCGACCGTCCGTCAATCGCCAGCGAAGCTGACGGCGACGGCGCCAAGGTCTACGTCAGCTGGAACGGATCGACCAAGGTCCAGAGCTGGAAGGTGCTCACCGGAGCCACCGCCGACAGCCTGACCGAGGTCGGCAGCTCGAACTGGAAGGACCTGGAGACGATGATCTCCGTCCCGACGGTCGATTCCAAGGTGAGGGTCGTGGCCTACGACGGCAAGGGCGAGAAGATCGGAGAGTCGGGTCTGATCGCAGTCGGCCAGCAGGCGCGCTAGTTCAGCACCTCCGCCGGCCGGGTGACCGGCAGGCGGGAAGAAGTGATTCGAACGGGGCCCCGGAAACGGGGCCCCGTTTCGTTAAGGCAGCCGCACCGGATCGTATGCCGGGTCCGCTACGCACCGGGCCGCGTCAGGTCCCGGGCAGTCCGTTCCGCAACACCTCGGCCAGGACCATGGCGTGGTTCTGCTTCTCGTTCTTCGCCGCGTAGAGAAGGGTCAGGGTGCCGTCCCGGGCTCGCCGGCGGAGTTCGCTCAGGGCCGGTCCCGCTTCGCGGAGCTCTTCGGTGTAGTCGGCCCGGAATTGATCGAACCGGCCGGGATCGTGACCGAATCGCCTGCGCAGGTCGGTGCTCGGGGCGACCTCCCTGTTCCATTCATCGAGTAGGGCCGAGTCCTTCGAGACACCGCGCGGCCAGAGCCGGTCCACCAGAACCCGGTAGCCGTCGGCCGGGTCTGCCTGCTCGTACACCCTCTTCAGCCTGATCTCCATTACTGGACATGCTCGCCGAAAGCGACCGGCCGGTCAACGACCCGGCCGGCGACATGCCTGCCGGCCTCAAACCCTGCGGGTGCGGTCGACTTCGCCCTTTGTCAGCTCGGGCGCATCATCGGGCAATTCGCTCACGACTCTGCTCGAGTAGAGCCAGGCGAATGGCTTGGCAGAAACCCCGTGCAGCAGCACGCTGGCCAGGACCGTCGCCGTCACCGTGGCGAGCACAATG
>JBGUDX010000153.1:0-4027 GCA_041821645.1 Acidobacteriota bacterium | reverse complement strand
GTAGATCGCGACCGGAATCCCCACCCCCAGCGAGGCGATGACGACGAACGCAGCCAGGGCGACCGCCTGAGATGTCGCGGAGTACCCGGTCTCGGCGATCACTGCGGCGGCGCCGGCTGTGAGCAGGAAGTTCTTCGGATTGACTGCGGAAAGCGCGACCCCGAGGGCGACCGAGCGGCCCGTGGTAAAACGGTCGACCGACCGCATCCAGCCCGGCATCGAGGCCTCCTCCCCGTCCCGCGGACGCCCCTGCCACTGCCGGAACGCAAAAACCAGCAGCAGAAGGCCGAGGACCAGCTTGAGCACGTTGGTCCAATCGGCCGGCTGATCCCCGGCATCGGCCCCGGCCCCGGCCGAGACAACCAGCACGAACGTTCCGACGAGTGCAAGGCCCAGAACCCAGCCCAGAAGAAAGCCCGGTCCGTTGCTGCGGGCACGCGGCGTGGCCAGCATCACGATCACACCGATGATCGGCACCGGACTGATCGCGACACCGATCGCCAGGGGAAGAATCTGTCCGAACGAGTCAGCCACGGGACAAGACTAGTGGGGCAGAGCGAGTAGACCGATTAGGCTCGGTGCATGACGGAGAAATTGGATTTCATCGGGGTTCCCTCAACCGACGCCGAACGCACGCGCAAGTTCTACGTGGAGACGCTCGGCCTCAAGCCGGACCCGAAGGCCCACCTCGAGTTCTGGGTCGGCGAGACATGCTTCGCGATCTGGGAGCCGGGCGAAGCGGGTTTCGGCTTTGAACCCCAGAAGCTGTCCCACCTCGCGCTCGGCGTGGAAGACGTCGAGTCGGCCCGGTCGGAACTCGAGGCCAAAGGGATCGAGTTCCAGGGAGACATCTTCGATACCGGCGTCTGCCACATGGCCCTGTTCAGCGACCCTGACGGCAACGCCCTGATGCTCCATCACCGCTACGCCCCGGTCGACTGACCACTGACTGATCACCGAGGAACGGCTCGGCCGGATCAGACCGGCCAGAAGATGCTTCGCCCGGAAACCGGATCCGGTCCCGCCGCGGCGGTGGAGGCGGTCAGGCCTGCCAGATAATGACCGAGGCAATCAGGGCGACAGCAGTGAAGATCATTGCCGACCAGGCGATGAACTTCTGCCAGACCCCCTCATAGTGGACACTCTCGAAAACAAGTACGCCGACCATATTTGTGATGTTGATGATGAAAGCGCCGAACGCCAGCAGCAGGATCCAAGCGGACCCACCAGAGATATCGCCGTTGTCGTCGAGCCCCGAATCGACCGCCATCAGGGCAATCGCAAAGGTGCCGGCGAAGCCGAACAGGACTGCCACCACATCTCGTGTCCGGACCGGTGGAAGGTTCCTGGTCTGCTGGATCACTTCATCTTCGTTCAACTCCTTGGCCGGCTCGCGGTCGATCTCGATCACGCCCGGCGAGTCGTCACCGTCCGCGTGGCCGACCATCAGGGCGACCATCGGTTCGTGAACCTCGGCCTTGAGCCGGGTCCAGAGATCCTTCTCGGCGTACTCACGCTCTCCCTCTGCGTGCCCGACAACGATGATTTCATCGGCCCCGAACTCCCGGATGCCATCCCCTACGGCCACGACCGGGTCGCTGTCGCCGACCTCCCCGGTCGCCGCGATGCCGACCGACTTCAGCTCGGCGATGATTGAAGCGAGCCGATCCTTGGCCTCCTCTATCGGGCCGTCGATGCCGGCCATCTCATGTTCGAGGCCGGAGTGGGCCAGCGCCGGAGTGATCACGAAGACCTCCACCTCGGCTGAGCGTCCCTGCAGGTGGCTCTTCAGCTCGTCGGCGAACTCGGAGCCCCTGAACCGCTCGTCGGCGACCAGCAGGACCCGGCGGACGGACTCGTCAGCGGCCGCGCCGCCTTGACCTGACCCTGATCCGGTGCGTTCGTTCATGGGCGCAGCTTAACCTAAACAGGGGTGTCAATCCCCTCACGGCTCGATGACCGGAAACCAGAGATCGAAGCTGTCGAGCAGGCCGATCAACTCGACCAGAGGGCCGGGGTCGGGTTCCGCCTTCACCTCGCCGGACTCGATCGCCTGCTCGAGCTCAAGCTCCCCGGTGACGATCGAATTGAGCGTGCTCCGGTCCACGGTGATGTGTGCGTCTGGCGAGGCGGCCGACCGCTCGACCGAGTGGCTGAGTGCCCCGTTGACCAGCTTCAGCCAGGCGTTCTGGTTGGTGTCGGGCAGGGTCAGATTCAGGGTTATCTCCCGGCCGGCGGCCTTTGGTCCGTTCAGCCGCATCCCGAGGTAGTTGAAGACCATCTCCAGAGTGAGCGCCGCAATCGAGTCCGGGCTGGCTGTGTCGGCCGCGATCGGCAGCGACGGTGAACCCAGCCTCAGCTCCTGGGCCGCGGTCAGGTAGGCGTTTCTCCAGGTCGCCGATTCGGACTGGTATGCCATCTGCTCCATCGCATCGGCTTCGAGATCCCGCGCCTCCTGGTTGGTCGGATCGCTGAACACCACCCGGTTGACCACCTCCGCAACCCAGCGGTACTCGCCTCTGTCGAAGTACTCGCGGGCTCTGGCAAGCACCTGCTCGGCGCCGCCCATGAACTCGACGTAGCGCTCCGCGGCCTCGGCAGGCGGCAGGCGGTGGAGGTTCGCCGGGTTGCCGTCGTACCAGCCCAGATAGCGGGTATAGGTCGCCTTCACGTTGTGGCTGACGGTTCCGTAATAGCTCCTGATCGCCCAATGGCCGGCAATCGAGTCGGGCAGCTCGATCAGTTCGGCGATCTCGTCCGGGGTGTACCCGTGATTGGCCAGGCGAAGGGTCTGGTCGTTGATGTAGCGGTAGGCATCGCGGCCCTTGCCGAGCATCTCGACCACCCGGTCGCTGCCCCAGACCGGCCAGTGGTGCATGCCGTACATGACTTCGGCCCGGCTCCCCCATCGCTCGATCGTCTCGTTGAGGTAGTGCGACCAGGCCTGCGGGTCGCGGACCTGGGCGCCCCGGATCGGATAGGTGTTGTGCAGGGTGTGCACGCAGTTCTCCGCCGCGGTGACCGCGTTCAGCTCCTCGATGAACCAGTGCATCTCGGCCGGCGCCTCGGTGTCCGGCGTCGGCATGAACTCGAAGGTGAGCCCGTCGATCACCATGCGCTGGCCGTCTTCGGTTATGTGGTCGGTCGGCGGAATCAGGGTGATGGTCCCCATCGAGATCCCGGACCCGAGGCCGACCCCGACCGTGCCCTTTTCATCAGGCGCCAGCAGCGGGCCGAACTGGTACATCGCCCGCCGTGACATCGCGTTGCCGGCCATCACGTTCTCCGAGACGGCGGCTTCGAGGAAGCCGTCCGGGGCGATGACCTTGACCCGTCCCTCGCGAACGTCCTGCTCATCGACCACGCCGCGGACCCCGCCGTAGTGATCGACGTGGCTGTGAGAGTGGATCACCGCCACGACCGGCTTCTTCGGACGATGATCGAAGTAGAGCTCCAGCGCGGCCCGGGCGGTCTCGGCCGAGATCAGCGGATCGACCACGATCACGCCGGTATCGCCCTCGATCACGGTCAGGTTCGAGATGTCGAGGTTGCGGACCTGGTAGATCCGGTCGCAGACCTCGAACAGTCCGCCTTTCGCAACCAGTCGTGCCTGTCGCCAGAGGCTCGGATTGACCGTGTCCGGTGCCTCTTCCCGGCCCTCGGTGAAGGCCAGGCGGGCCGGGTCGTACACGAATTCGCCGCCCTCCTTGACCACGTGGCCTTCAGGCAGTGGAGCGATGAAGCCACGCGAGGCGTCCTCGAAATCGCGCACGTCTTCGAACGGCAGCCGTTCCAGAACATCACGGTTGGCGTTCCTGGTGAATTCGGATGCGTCTTTGCGTTCAGTCATGCCGTCCTCCGTTTTGGTCGTCCGCCCCGGGGCGCCACCTCCGCTCCGGCTGCAGTTTTTAGGGCATCGCCGGAAAGAGTGCAGCCAGGACGGTCGGTTCAAACGTAGCCGGAACGGTCGGTTCAGCCGTAAGTGGTGCTGATCCGGACCGATCCGGTGACCGTCGCCGGCTCGGGC
>JBGUDX010000152.1:0-4042 GCA_041821645.1 Acidobacteriota bacterium | reverse complement strand
GCGGTGTCGATGCCGAACTCGGCGACCCGCTCGGCGTTGGTCGAGACCGCGACGAAGTGGTCGGCGACCGCCGATTCACCGAGCGCATCGACCAACCAGGCGCGGGCGGTGCGGGCGTTGGTCATCGTCTCCAGGGTCGTGAAGGTCTTCGAGGAGACGATGAACAGGGTTTCGGCCGGATCGAGATCCCGGGTCGCCTCGAAGAAATCAGTGCCGTCGACGTTGGAGACGAAGCGGAAGTTCATCTCGCGCAGGGAGTAGTCCTTGAGCGCCTCGTATGCCATGACCGGTCCCAGGTCGGAACCACCGATGCCGACGTTGATCACGTTCCGTATCGGCTTACCGGTGTGGCCGAGCCACCGTCCGGAGCGGACCTCCTCGCAGAAGGCTGCCATCCGGGCCAGGACCTCGTGAACCTCCTTGACCACGTCGACTCCATCGACCACCAGCGAGCGATGGCTCGGCATCCGCAGGGCGACATGAAGTACCGAACGGTTTTCGGACCGGTTGATGCGCTCGCCGCGGAACATCGCGTCGCGGTGTGCGGGCATGCCGGTCGCCTCGGCCAGGTCGACCAGATGGGAGACGGTCGCCGGGTCGAGCCGGTGCTTGGAGTAGTCCAGGAAAAGGCCGGCCCCTTCGGCCACCATCTCCTCGCCGCGACCGGAGTCGCTTTCGAACAACTCCCGCAGGGGAACCTCACCGACCCCTTTTCGGTCGCCTTCCAGCGCGTTCCAGGCGGGCGTTTCCCGGAGCGCGGTCACCACTCAGCCCCCGCCGGACGCCTGGTCGCGGGCGGCTTCCACGACCTTGTCGTGGGTGAATCCGAAGTATTCCCGAAGATCCTTGAACGGCGCCGACGCGCCGAATGTGGTCATCCCGATGATCGTGCCCTCGGTTCCGGCGTAGCGCTCCCAGCCGAGGGTCGCCGCCTGCTCGATCACGACCCGGGCGGAGACTGCCGGAGGCAGAACCTCGTCGCGGTAGTCCTGGTCCTGTTTTTCGAAGATGTGCCATGACGGCAGGCTGACCACGCGGGACCGGATGCCTTCGACGGTCAGGGTCTCGTGTGCTTCGACCGCGATGTGGACTTCACTGCCTGTGGCGATCAGGATCACCTCGGGATCACCTTCGCAATTGGCCAGCACGTAGCCGCCGCGGGCCAGGCCCGATGCGGCGGCGTACCTGTCGCGGTCCAGGACCGGCACCGACTGCCGGGTCAGCACCAGCGCGGTCGGCTCGTCCTTCTTGGCCATGATCACCCGCCAGGCCTCGGCGGTCTCGTTGGCGTCGGCCGGGCGCAGGACGTCGAGGTCGGGAATCGCCCGGAGCGAAGCAAGCTGTTCGACCGGCTGATGGGTCGGGCCGTCCTCGCCCAGCCCGATCGAGTCGTGGGTCAGCCAGTGGACCACCGGTTGCTCCATCAGTGCCGAGAGACGGATCGCCGGCCGGGCGTAGTCGGTGAAGATCAGGTAGGTCGACCAGACCGGGCGGATCGAGCTGAGGGCCAGCCCGTTGGACTGGGCGGCCGATTCGTGCTCGCGGATCCCGAGGTGGAGTTCGTGGCCGGCCCGGTTGCCCGGTGTGAACGTGCCTTCGAGGTCGGTATCGAGGCCGCTCGCGGCCGATCCGGTCAGGTCGGCCGAGCCGCTGATCAGCCAGGGGACCCTGGGGGCGATCGAGCCCAGGACCTTCTGGGAGGCTTTGCGGGTCGCGATGCCGTCGCCGGCTTCGAAGGTCGGAATATCGCTGTCCCAGCCATCGGGAAGGTTGCCTTCGAGCATCAGCCCGATTGCGGTCCGGGTGCTTTCGGCCGCCGCCGCGTAGCGCTCCTTCCAGGCCTGGTTGAGTGCCGCGCCCCGGGCCCCGACCCCGTCGGCAAAATCCTCCCGGACACCGTCCGGCACCAGAAAGCTCGAATCTTCGGGCCAGCCGTACGCCTCCTTGGTGAGCCTGGTCTCCTCGGCCCCGAGCGGCGAGCCGTGGACCCCGGCGGTATCCACCTTGTTCGGCGAGCCGTAGCCGATGTGGCTGTGCACGATGATCATGGTCGGCCGGTTCTTCTCGGCACTGAACTTCTCGAGTGCCGCCCCGATCTCGTCAAGGTCATTGGCGTCTTGGACCCGGTGTACGGCCCATTCGTCGGCCCTGAACCTGGCCTCGACGTCTTCGGTGAAGGTGAGATCGGTGTGACCGTCGATCGTGATCCGGTTGGAGTCGTAGATCCAGCAGAGGTTCGACAGCTGGAGGTGGCCGGCCGTCGACGCCGCCTCGGATGTGATGCCCTCCATCATGCAGCCGTCACCCGCCAAAGCGTAGACGTCGTAGTCGAATAGTTGGAACTCCGGCCGGTTGAAGTGGCTGGCCATCCAGCGGCCGGCGATGGCCATGCCGACGCTGACGGCAGCGCCCTGTCCCAGGGGACCCGTGGTCGTCTCGACCCCCGTGGTCAGGTCGGCCTCGGGGTGCCCCGGGGTGGATGAGCCCAGCTGACGAAAACGCTCTACGTCTTCCATGGTGACCGAGAGACCGTCGGTGATCGTGCCGTCCGATTCGACTTTGCGGACCCCGGCCAGGTGAAGCAGTGAGTAGACCAGCATCGAGGCGTGACCGATCGACAGGACGAAGCGGTCGCGATTGGCCCAGTCCGGGTCGGCCGGGTCGTAGCGGAGGAATTCCTGCCAGAGCTTGTAGGCCACCGGGGCCATTCCCATCACCGCCCCCGGATGGCCTGAGTTGGCCTTTTCGATCGCATCGATCGAAAGCGTCCGGATCGTGTTGATGCTCAGCTGAGCCTGACTCTGGGATGCGAGGGTGTCGGTCACTCGCCGGATCCTAGTAGCTGCCGCTCGGTTCGCCGAGGCCGTGGGAGCCGGCACCGCCCTGAGAGGTGGCCCGGTCTACTTCGGTGACCACGTTCTGGGGATCGGCCACCCCGTTGAAGACGAACTCGTTCTCGGAATCGGAGGAGGCCGTGTCGAAGTCGACGTCGCCGACCTGGAGGATTCGCTGGAAGACGGTCTGCGAATAGCTGACGTTCTGGACCCGTTCGAGCCGGGTCTCCTGGATATCACGGGCAAAGATGCCCCGTTTGATGTTCAGCCGCCGGTCGGTGATCGTGTAGGTGGTCGCCATGCGTTTTACGAAACCGATCACGAACGTGATTCCGAGGACGACCAGGATGGTCAGGAATACGGTCAGCGAGCCCTCGCCGATCAGCTTCGCGATCACCGCGAGGACGACGCCGATTGCGAGACCTTTGAGGTAAAAGGCCCAGAGGGCGCGCCACGACGGGTGCCCCTGGAAGATGATCTGTTCGCCCGGACTGGGGGTGAAAGCCACGGGCACGAGCATATTCCAAGCGGGCCGATGCATGGTGGCCCGCGGCAGTTGCCGACGCGGGGGACGCGGAGGGGCGGCCCGTCCGGTCCGGGCCATAGCTTTGTCCGGTGTCAATCGCCAGGGTCGAGCCGCTGACGACGGCCCGCGCGCTGCGGGGGCCGTTCGACTACTCGATACCCGATCGACTGCCCGGGATCGGGGTCGGTTCGGTGCTGGAAGTGCCGTTCGGCCGCCGCCGGATCACCGGGGTCGTAGTCGAAATCGCCGAAACCACCGAGATCGAGCCCGGGCGGCTGGCCGAGCCGGTCAGGGTCCTCGGCGGGGGGACCAGGCCGGAGCTGATCGGTCTCGGGTTATGGGTCGCCCGCGAGTACTGCTCGACGCCCGCCCGCGGACTCGGGCTGGTCCTGCCCCCGGGCACCGGGACCGGAGGCGAGCGCACCCGCGCCCGGATGGAGAAGCTGGTCCGCATCGCCGGGGCCGGTCGCGGTGCGCTGGAAGACGGCAGCCGGCTCGGCAGCAGGCAGGAGGCAGTCCTGCGCTCGCTGCTCGAGGGCGAAATGACCAGTCGTACGCTGGCCGAGCGGACCGGGGCGGACAGCTCGACCCTCAACCGGCTCGAACGGCGAGGCCTGATCGAGCGGCAGCAGGTGAAGATGAGACGGCGGCCGGAGGGGGCCGGGGTCGGCGCGGCGCCGCC
>JBGUDX010000151.1:0-4068 GCA_041821645.1 Acidobacteriota bacterium | reverse complement strand
GTCCCGGTCAGGCCGGACGAGCGAACGGTGATCCTGCCGATCGGCTCGCCGTATCCCGCCTGCGCCTCCACCTCGATGTCGGCTCCCATGCGCTCGAGGATCGTCAGGATCCCGGTCCGCGTCGGATTGATGCCGACCCGGTCCAGCGTTACCTCGGAACCTGCGATGACCGTTGCGGCGACCATGAAGAAGGCAGCCGACGAAATGTCGGCCGGGACCTCGACCTCATCCAGCCGAAGCTCGGCCGCGGGATGGATCGTCACCGCTCCCTGTTCGCGGTCGATTCGAGCCCCGGCCGCGGACAGCATCAGCTCGGTGTGATCACGGGTGGCAAGCGGCTCGACGACCCTGGTCGGGGCCTTCGGCCCGGAGGCCGGCCAGCAGCAGGCAGGACTTGACCTGGGCGCTGGCCACCGGCAGTTCGTACTCGATCCCGTTCAACCGGCGCCCGTCGATGCGGATCGGCGGGTAGCGCCCGTCGGTCACTTCGATCGCCGCTCCCATCCGTGACAGAGGTTCGGCGATCCGGTCGACCGGGCGACGGCGGATCGAGGCGTCGCCATTGAGCCGCCAGAGGCCGCCCTCGTAGCCGGCCAGCCAACCGGGCAGCAGGCGCATCAGGGTGCCGGCGTTGCCGACGTCGATCCGGCCGAGGCTGCGAGGGCCGCCCGGGCCCACCCCCTCGATAACCATCTCTCGCGGCATCGCCCTCCAGGGTTCGGGACTGACCATTGCCCCGAGGCCGGCCACCGCACTCAGCGTTGATCGGGTGTCGTCGGAGTCGAGGTAGTTGCTCACCCTGGTCGGGCCGTCGGCGATCGCCCCGATGATCGCGGCCCGATGGGAGATCGATTTGTCGGCCGGTGGGGTCAGCTCACCGGTGAGCGGCCCGCGTGGCGCGAAGAGCTCCGCTCCGGAGCCGTTTCGGCCCGGCCCGCTCACCCCGGATCTCCGCCGAGGGTCACCGTGTGACCGAGGCCGGCGATACAGTCGACCGCCTTCTCGGCCTCGCCCTCTCCGGCCACCCAGAGCGAGATCGCGCCGGAGCTCATGTCAGGGGCCGGTTCGAGCGACATGTCGGTGATGTTCACGCCGGCCCGGCCGAGCGCAAGAGCGAGTTCGGCCAGGATGCCCGGCCGGTTCGGGACCAGGACCCGCAACTCGTGGGTCGCCTCGCCCTCGGTCTCGACCTCGGAAAGCGCCGCCCGCTCGGCGGCCGCGTCGGCCTGCCAGACCGCGATCCGCTCGGGGTCGGCCGAAGCGATGACTTCGGCCGCCTGTTCGAGCCCGGCGATGGCCTCGTCGATCGCGGCCGCGACCGCCTCGTGGTTGGTGCCCAGGATCTCGCCCCAAATAGCCGGGTTCGAGCCGGCAACCCTGGTCGCGTCGCGGAGGCTCGGTGCGACGGCGCCGAGCCTTTCGGTGCCGGGGCGGCCCTGGGTCGCCAACTGGTTTGCGAACACGTGCGGCAGATGGCTCACCACCGCCATGGCCCGGTCGTGCTCATCCGCGTCGATCGCCACCGGCCGGGCCCCGAGTCCTTTGATCACCCGCTGCAGCCGGTCGTAGAGCATCCCGGAGCTGTTTTCGTCGGGCGTCAGGTACCAGCGGGCACCCTCATAGAGATCCGCGCGGGCGTTTGCCACACCGGCCGATTCAGCGCCGGCAAGAGGATGCCCACCGATGAAACGCTGGTCACCGGCCAGTCCCGCCGCCAACTCCCCTTTGGTCGAGCCGACGTCGGTGACCACACAGTCCGGACCCGCCGCGGCCAGGGCCCGGTCGGCCATTTCCGCCATCGAACCGACCGATGCGCAGCAGAACACGACATCAGCCCCCTCGACCGCGGATTCGATCGTCCCGGCGATCCGGTCGACCGCGCCGAGCTCGAGACACTGGTCCGCGCGGTCGGGGTTGCGAACGAACCCGACCACCTCGCCGAGCTCACGCTCCCGGGCCGCCAGGCCGATCGAGCCGCCGATCAGGCCTACACCGAGAACGGCGATACGCACGGTCAGCCCCGGGAGACCGTTTTGCCGACGATCCCGGCGATCGCCTCGATCTTCGCGGTCAGCTCGCCGAACTCCGAAGCCGGTACCTGCTGTGCCGCGTCACAGATCGCCTTCTCCGGCTCGTTATGCACTTCGACGATGATCCCGTCGGCTCCCGCCGCGACCGCCGCAAGCGACATCGACTCGACCCAGTCGCGTCGTCCCGGCGCGTGGCTGGGATCGACGATGACCGGGAGATGCGTCTGCTCCTTCAGTGCCGGCACCGCCATCAGGTCGAGGGTGAAGCGGTATGCGGTCTCGTAGGTGCGGATCCCGCGCTCACAGAGCATCACGTCCTCGTTGCCTTCCTTGAGGATGTACTCGGATGCCATCAGCAGCTCTTCGACCGTCGCCGAGAGCCCCCGCTTCAGCAGTACCGGCCGGCCGGACTTGCCGACTTCGGCCAGAAGCGAGTAGTTCTGCATGTTTCGGGCACCGATCTGGACCACGTCGGCGACCTCGAGCACGTCATCGAGATCACGCAGATCGAGCAGTTCGGTGACGATCGGCAGCCCGGTCTGCTGCTTCGATTCGGCCAGCAGGCGGAGACCCTCCCGGCCGAGTCCCTGGAAGCTGTACGGAGAGGTGCGCGGCTTGTAGGCGCCGCCGCGCAGCATGGTCGCTCCGGCGGTGGCCACGGCTTCAGCCGAGGCAAGCATCTGGTCGCGATTCTCGACCGTGCACGGGCCGGCCATCAGGGCGAACTTGGTTCCGCCGACCTCCCTGCCGTCGATGTTGAGCACCGAATCCTGGCCCTTGCGGAACTCGCGGGAGGCCAGCTTGTAGGGCTTGGCGATCGGAACCAGGTGATCGACTCCGGGTGCGCCTTCGAGGCCGAGGTCGGCCACTTTCTCGCGGTTTCCGATGGCCCCGATCAGGGTCAGGATCTCGCCCTTGGACACGTGGGCCGAGCAGCCGATCTCCTCGACCCGCTCCACCACCCGGGCGACCTCATCCTCGGTCGCTCCTTCTTTCATCACGATCATCATCTTGTTTTCATGCCTTTCTTGAACTTCATGGAGACTCTACTTTCCGCGCGGCAGGAGGCAGTGCGCGGTACGGCCCCGAGGCCGGATCGAGCCGGACGGCTGCTCATCCGGAAACGGGACCGGGAACGGAACGGCGCCCGGTGGCTTTTCTGGAGACGACGCGGCTGAGGGCCGCGTTACCGGACGCCTAGGTAAATCGCCAATAGGAATAGGAACCGGCAGAGGCACGGGCACGGGCGGCGGCGACGTCGCCGACGGCCGCGGGGGTGATTCGGATGTGACCCTGCTGCTTCACAGCCCCTTTTCTATCAGGTGCGGTCACTCACCGCTGCGGAAAGCGCCGCCAGAAAGCGATCATCCTCCTCGACGGTGCCGTAGGAGGCCCGCAGCCAGCCGGGGCCGCCGAGCAGGCTTCCCGGACGGACCACGACTCCGTCCGTGGCCAGATCGGTCACGACCTGCTGTTCGATGTCGGCGCCGTTCTCACCGAGCGAGATCCAGGAAAAGTTCGCCTGGGTCTCGGCCGTTTCGAGACCGAGACCGGCGAAGCCGTTCTCCATTCGTACCCGTTCGATGATCAGGCTCTCCACCCGCTCCTGGATCCTGTCGCCGTGGCGAAGAGCCTCGGTTGCGGCGGCCTGGGCCAGCGCGTTGACGCTGAACGGCTGGCGCACCGCGTCGACCGCCCCCCGGAACGCCGGCGAGCAGAGCGCGTAGCCGACCCGGAGGCCGGCCAGCGAGTACGCCTTGCTGAAGGTCCGGAGCAGTACCAGGTTGGGGTACTGCCCCAGCAGGTCAACCGTGTCGTCGGGGTCGTCGTACTGCTGGAACTCGATGTAGGCCTCGTCCAGGATCACGGTCGTGTGACCCGGTACGCGCTCGAGGAAGCCGACGATCTCGGCGACCGGCAGGTACGTGCCGGTCGGGTTGTTCGGGTTGCAGACCAGGATCAGCTGGGTCGCAGCGGTGATCTGTTCCAGCATCGCCTCGAGATCATGGACTTCGCCCGGACCGAGTGGCACCCGGAT
>JBGUDX010000150.1:0-4086 GCA_041821645.1 Acidobacteriota bacterium | reverse complement strand
GACACGGTCAAGGGCGACGATCGCCTGGCATACAACGCCCTCAAGGCGGCCGGGCTGAAGGACCGCGGTACTCAGGATCCGATGAGCTGCTGCATCAAGTCGAGCATCCTGACCGACGACTTCGGCATGAAGGCCGACTTCGACCACTACATCGACCACGTCATGACCAACAAGAAGAACCGGGTCAAAAAGCTCAACGCCGCGGTCACCGGCCGCAACCCGGAGAACGGCTTCTGGAACTCCGACCACGCCGGGGTCTTCAGCAAGCTGAGGGTCAAGCCCAAGAACTGAGGGTCAAGCCCGAGTCACAAAGGAAGGCCGGCGCGGATCCGGCCCCACGGCATCAAACGGAAGCCCGTCCCTCACCAGGGGGCGGGCTTTTCGCTTTTTGCTGCGGAAAAAGAACCATTTGACAAGCCGGCACAAATCTTATACAGTCCCACTTAGATTTTCATCAGTAGCGCCACAGATATCAGGACACAAAGGAGACAGCAGTGGGAAAAACGATAGGTATTGACCTCGGTACGACCAACTCGTGCGTCGCGATCCTCGAAGGCGGGGAGCCGGACGTGCTCGAAAACTCGGAGGGCGGGCGCACCACCCCCTCGGTAGTCGCCTTCAACGACAAGGATGAACGCCTGGTCGGAACCGTCGCCAAGCGGCAGGCGGTGATGAACCCCGAAAACACGATCTTCTCGATCAAGCGCTTCATGGGCCGCAAAGAGGCCGAAGTGAAGGAAGAAGAGACGATGATCCCGTACCAGGTCGAAGCCGGACCGAACGGCGACGTCCGGGTCGACGCCCGCGGCGAGCAGTACTCGCCGCCCGAGATCAGCGCGATGATCCTGCAGAAGCTGAAGTCGGATGCCGAAGCGAAGCTGGGCGAAACGGTCGACTCGGCCGTGATCACCGTGCCGGCTTACTTCAACGACGACCAGCGCCAGGCAACCAAGGACGCCGGCAAGATCGCCGGCCTCGACGTCAAGCGCATCATCAACGAGCCGACCGCGGCCTCACTGGCCTACGGCCTGGACAAGGAGAACACCGACCAGACGATCCTCGTATTCGACCTCGGTGGCGGCACCTTCGACGTCTCGGTCCTGGAGATCGGTGACGGCGTGTTCGAGGTCAAGTCGACCGCCGGTGACAACCACCTCGGTGGCGACAACTTCGACAAGGCGATCGTCGAGTGGCTGGTGAGCGAGTTCAAGAAGGACCAGGGAGTCGACCTGAGCGAAGACAAGAATTCGCTGCAGCGACTGTACGAGCAGGCCGAGAAGGCCAAGATCGAGCTCTCCTCGACCCAGGAGACCCAGATCAACATCCCGTTCATCACGGCGGTCGAAGGCCAGCCCAAACACCTCGACGTAAAACTGACCCGGGCAAAGCTGAACGAGCTGACCTCGGATCTGATCGACCGTGTGGTCGATCCGGTCAAGCAGGCGCTCGACGATGCCGGCGATTCGAGCATCGACCACGTGGTCCTGGTCGGCGGCATGACCAGGATGCCCGCGGTCCGCGACAAGGTGACCGAGCTGACCGGCAAGGAGCCCCACCAGGGGGTCAACCCGGACGAGGTCGTGTCAGTAGGCGCGGCAATCCAGGCCGGGGTTCTGGCCGGTGACGTCAAGGACGTGCTGCTGCTCGACGTGACCCCGCTGACCCTGGGGATCGAGACCAAGGGCGGAGTCATGACCAAGCTGATCGAGCGAAACACGACGATCCCGAGCCGCAAGTCGGAGGTCTTCTCGACCGCCGAGGACAACCAGCCCTCGGTCGAGATCCACGTCCTCCAGGGCGAGCGCGAGATGGCGGCCTACAACAAGAGCCTCGGCAAGTTCCAGCTGACCGGAATCCCGCCGGCTCCGCGCGGAATGCCGCAGGTCGAGGTCACGTTCGACATCGACGCCAACGGCATCCTCTCGGTCGGAGCCAAAGATCTCGGCACCGGCAAGGAACAGAAGATCGAGATCAAGTCCGGCTCGGGACTCTCCGACGACGAGATCAAGGACATGGTCTCAGATGCGGAGTCCCACGCCGACGAGGACCGTCAGCAGCGCGAGCTGGCCGAGGCACGCAACGTCGGCGAGAACGCCGCCTACAACTCGGAAAAGCAGCTCTCCGAGCTCGGCGACAAGGTCGACGAGGCCAGCAAGGGCGAGATCGAAGCGGCGATCAAGGCGGTCCGGGAATCACTCGAGTCCGATGACGCCGAAGCGATCAAGTCGAAGACCGACGAGCTCCAGGCGGCCTTCCACAAGGTCTCCGAGCAGGTCTACGAAGCGGCCCAGGCGGAGGCTCAGGCAGAGGCCCAGGCGGCCGGTGCCGACGGCGGCGGCGAAGCCGGCGGTGACGACGATGAAGAAGTGATCGACGCCGAGGTCGTCGACGAGGACGAGGGCAAGTGAGCGACGGTCACGAGAAAGAGACCGAAGCGACCGCGAAGGCCGGCACCGGCGCCGACGAGGCGCCGGTGGTCGATGCCGAGGTGGTCGAGGAAGATCACGGCGCGGAACCCGGGCCCGGGGGCGCGACGGGCGGCGGCGCCGAGGACGTCGAACAGGATCTGGCCTCGCTGATCGAGGAGGCGCGCAGCCAGCGGGACGAGTACCTCAACCTGGCCCAGCGGACAAAAGCCGACTTCGAGAACTTCCGCAAGCGCATGGCCGCCGAAAGCGCGGCCGCCAGGGTCCGCGGCCGAATCGATGTGATCGGCGGCGTGATCGAGGCGATCGACAACCTCGAACGGGTCATGGCGGCCGAGCGGATCGATCCGGACGATGCGCGCCAGGGTGAACTGCAGACCGATCTGCCGGTGAGCGTCCAGGGCGTGATCGTCGCCTACCGTGACCTTCACGCAGCCCTGGAAGGGGCCGGAGCCGAGGCCTTTGACCCGGCCGGCCGGCCGTTCGACCCCAACCTGCACGAGGCCCTCCAGGCGATACCGGCCGAAGGGGTCGAGTCCGGGGTCGTTGTCGAGGTGATGCAGCGCGGCTACCGGGCCGACGATCAGGTGATCCGTCCGGCCCGGGTCGTGGTGAGCCAGTAGAACAGGATCAGAGGTAATCAATGGCCAAGGACTTTTACGACGCGCTGGGAGTCAGCAAGAAGGCATCCCAGGAAGAACTCAAGAAGGCGCACCGCAAACTGGTGCGTGAGTACCACCCTGACCGCAATCCCGACGACAGGGCCGCCGAGGAGCGGTTCAAGGAGATCCAGCAGGCCTACGACACCCTTTCCGACCCCGAGAAGCGCAAGGCCTATGACAGCGGAGGTGGGATGTTCGGCGCCGGTGGACCAGGCGGCCAGAGCCCGTTCGGCGGCGAGGGCGGCGGCCGGTTCACCGGTGACATCGGTGACATCTTCTCGACCATCTTCAGCCGCGGGGGCGGCGGCCCGGCCGATCAGATGCGCGGCCGCGACCTCGAGACCGACGCCCGGATCTCGTTCGACGACGCCATGTCGGGGACCCAGCTGACGGTCACCATCCCCAAATCCGAACGCTGCCCGACCTGCTCGGGCTCGGGGGCCGAGCCGGGCACCCGGCCCGAGGTCTGCCCGCACTGCGAGGGACGGGGCATCGACGCCCAGGGACAGGGGTTCTTCTCGATCAGCCAGCCCTGCCCCCAATGCGGCGGCAGCGGCCAGATCATCCCTTCCCCGTGCCACACCTGCGGCGGCACCGGCACGACCCACCAGACCAAGCGCTACAAGGTCAACATCCCGGCCGGGGTCAAGGACGGAACCCGGATCCGAGTCGCCGGCAAGGGCGAGGCCGGGGCACGCGGTGCCGCTTCCGGTGATCTCTTCGTGACGATCCAGGTGGCCCCGTCGCCGGTCTTCAGGCGGCTCGACGACGGCAACCTCGAGGTAGACGTGCCGATAACCGTGACCGAGGCCCTGCGGGGCGGCACGATCGAGGTCCCGACCCTGTCCGGTACCAAGCGGATCCGGGTTCAGCCCGGGACCCAGCACGGAGCAGTCCAGCGGCTGAAGGGAGAGGGACCTCCCCGGGCCGGCGGCGGCTCCCGCGGCGACATCAGGTACCGGCTCAACCTCGTGGTCCCCCGCGAGTTGACCGACGAC
>JBGUDX010000149.1:0-4131 GCA_041821645.1 Acidobacteriota bacterium | reverse complement strand
GTTGCGGGCCGAGATCAGGACCCTCCCGCCGCCGAGCTGCTGGACCGAGTTGATGTGGTAGGCGTCGTAGGAGGCGCTGGTCTCCGGGGTGGCCAGCGAGTCCTCCAGCGGGATGTGACCGTAGGAGTGCCACTCCCAGACGACCAGCCCGGTCTTGACGTCGACCTGCTGGACGATCGCGTCCATCATGCGCGACATCTGGCCCTCCGGGGTGCCGGGCAGGTGGACCATCTGAGGCTTGTAGATCGTGAACAGCGCGTCGCCCTCGTCGGTCAGCTCGAACTCGTGCAGATCCATCAGGTAGCCGTTGCCGGCGGTAACCGTGGCGACCGTCCGGTAGGAGGTGTTGGCGATCACGCCCTTGCCGTCGCCGTAGGCCCACGGGGTGACCCCGCCCTGCCACCAGGTCAGCACCTTCTTGCCCTGGTAACGCTGGATCCGCAGATTGGCCGCGACGGTCGGCTGCTCGAGCTGGCGGAACCAGACCGGCTGGCCGTGGCGGTTGGCGATCATCGGACCGCCCGGGCCGACCGGGTCGATCGTCACCGTGTTGTCGCTGCCCGGGTGAACGGTGGGCGACGGCAACGGGGTGAGGAACAGGTCGCCCTTTGTCTTCTGCGAGTTCTTTTCAACCGTGATCTTCGGCGGGACCAGGCCGGGCAGCGACCGGTAGTGGCGGAGCTTTTCCGGCTGCGTGTCGGTCAGCTTGAGAAACGGCAGGTCCGGGCCCGACACGCCGACCGTGAACCAGGAGTCGATCGGCTCCCGGCCCTTGATCCGGACCGTGAAGTCGGCCCGCTCACCCTCGACAAGCGGCTCGTCCGGCAGGAAGCTGGCCCCTCGCTTGCCTGAATAGGAACGCATCCGGCCGGGATGCGCGCCGCTCTCGTCACCGGTCAGCTGAACCGATTTGATCTTGTTCGGATGCACCCCGAGCACGCTGATCTGGGTCTCGGCCGATGCATTGGGAGTGCCCTTGGCCGGCGAGATGACCGGCTTCTGATTCGACGATCCGGCGACTGCGGTGGCCGGGGTGGCAAGGCCACCAACCATGACGGTTGCGGTCGCCGCTACCGCCAGAGCTGTGAGCTTTCCTCTCATACCTGTCTCTCCAACACGCGAGACCCCCATTCGGACCTCGCCCGGCCACACAGTACTCGCCGGCGAATCGACGGGCCCCGGCCTGGACCGACGGGTCCCGGCCCGCGCCGCGCCCCCGGGGGCCCGGCCGGCCGCTCAGACCAGGGCGCCCTTGCGCGAATTGCAGGTCCGGCAGAGGGTCTGGAGATTGTCCGGGTCGTTGCCGCCGCCCCGGCTGACCGGATAGATGTGATCGACGCTGAGGTCGTACTCCGAACCGCAGCTGATGCAGCAGTAGCCGTCGCGGCGGAATATCGCCCAGCGCAGTTCCGGGTCGATCGGCTGTCTGGATCGAGTGGGGCCGCGTGATCCCGGCCGGTGACCGGCTGCAAAAGCCGCGATCGCGGTGACCAGTGTGACCAGCCCGGCGACGACGAATACCCCGGCCCGCGCGATCAGCAGGACCAGAAGAACGATCAGACGCACCACCAGGACGACCGCCTGAACCACCAGGGAAATTATGAGACCGATCATGTTCGGGTTTCTCTTCACCCCGACCAGCCCTGTTCCCCCCGATGAACCTCAGTTTGCAGACGCCCGGAAGGCCGGAAGGCCCGTGGGACCGACCCGTACTCGGTGAATCTGACGTTCATCAGACCGAACGTACGGACTGGGACCGAGGGTCGACCCCAATCCGGGCTAAGGGTCATTCCCAATGGACAAGTCCTCGAGCGGCCTTCAGCCTGTTGAGCACGAACAGAAAGGCCCGACCAAGCGACGAAGGGACACCTGATGGAACGCACAAAACCGACAACCAGGATCGCGAAATGGAGCGCGAAGCACCGCAAGCTGGCCATTTTCGGCTGGCTGGCCTTCGTGGTCGCCGCTGTTGCGATCGGGGGATCGCTCGGGACCAAGACACTCTCCGATGCCGAACTTTCGACCGGTGAGGCCCAGCGGGCCGAAAAGGCGCTGGAGGGTGCCGGCCTCACACCGAACTCCGAGGTCGTGCTGGTCCAGAACACCGACCTGTCGGCCGGTGACGAGAGGTTCTCCTCCGTGGTTGAACAGGTCACTACCGGGCTCGAAGACGCCAGGCACGTAACCGGGGTCAGCTCGCCGTCCAACGGTGGCGGAGCGGTATCGGACGATGGCCACTCGGCGCTCGTCGAGTTCGAGATAACCGGCGACGCGACCGAAGCCCAGACCAGGGTCGACCCCAGCCTGGCCGCGACGGCCGCCGTGGACAAAGCCAATCCCGAGTTCACGGTCACCCAGTTCGGGGACGCCAGTGCCAACAATGCGATCGAGCAGGTCTTCGCCGACGACCTGAGAAAGGCCGAGACGCTTTCCCTGCCGATCACCCTGATCATTCTGGTGATCGCCTTCGGTTCGCTGGTCGCCGCCGGGGTGCCACTGCTGCTGGCCATATCGGCGGTTGCGGCGACGATCGGCCTGGTTGCGATCCCGAGTCAGATATTCCCGGTCGACGAGAGCCTCACTTCGGTGATCCTGCTGATCGGGCTCGCTGTCGGGGTCGACTACTCACTCTTCTACCTGCGGCGGGAACGAGAGGAACGGGCCGCGGGTCAGAGTAAGGAAGACTCGCTCGCGACCGCCGCGTCCACCTCCGGCAAGGCGATACTGATCTCGGGCCTGACCGTAATGGTCGCCGTGGCCGGTCTGGTCATTACCGGTGACAACACTTTCATTTCGTTCGCGATCGGCACCATGATGGTCGTCGGGGTCGCGATGTTCGCCTCACTGACCGTTCTGCCGGCCCTGCTCGGCTGGCTCGGAGACCGGGTCGAGAAGGGACGGATCCCCTTCACCAAGCGGCTGCGGCGGCCGGCCGGCGAGTCGCGTTTCTGGGCCGGACTGGCCACCCGGGTCATGCGGCGTCCGGTTATCTCGATCGTGGTCGCGGGAGGAGCACTGCTCATCCTCGCGATTCCGGGCCTCGGCCTGAACACGGTCGTCACCGGGCCGTCGGATTTCCCCCAGGACATCCCGATCGTCAAGACCTACAACCAAGTCCAGGAAGCGTTCCCTTCGGAGGGATCGCAGTCGGCCGTGGTGATCGAGGCCGCCGACGTGAAGAGCGGCGAAGTCGCAACCGGGATCGACCGTCTGATCCAGAGGTCCGACCGGTCGGACCTGCTGGTCCCCGGTGCGGCTGCCACATACAGCGATGACGGCACCGTCGCCGAGGTCGCGATTCCGACCCCCGGAGAGGGCTCGGATGCCGCCTCGACCGCAGCGTTGGCCGAGATCCGGGACAACCTGGTGCCGGCTACGGTCGGAGCGGTCGACGGGGCAGAAGTCAACGTGACCGGGAATGCCGCCGAATCGTTCGACTACAACCAACTCCTGACGGAGAGGATGCCGCTGGTCTTCGCCTTCGTGCTCGGACTCGCCTTCCTGCTGATGCTGTTCACTTTCCGCTCGATCGTGATCCCGCTGAAGGCGATCGCGCTCAACCTGCTGTCGGTCGGCGCGGCCTACGGCGTGCTGGCTCTGGTTTTCCAGCAAGGCTGGGGTGAGTCTCTGCTGGGGTTCCAGTCGAACGGAGGCGTGGCACCCTGGCTGCCACTGTTCCTGTTCGTGGTCCTGTTCGGCCTCTCGATGGACTACCACGTGTTCATCCTCAGCCGGATCCGGGAATACCACGATCGCGGAATGAGCACCGACGAAGCCGTCCGGCGGGGAATCGCGACCACGGCCGGAACGGTGACCAGCGCAGCCGTGGTCATGGTCGCGGTATTCGCCATATTCGCGACGCTCAGCATCATCGACATGAAGGAGATGGGCGTCGGCCTGGCCTTCGCGGTGCTGATCGACGCGACGATCATCCGCGGGGTGCTGCTGCCGGCCTCGATGAAGCTGCTCGGCGAGTGGAACTGGTACCTGCCGGCCCGGCTCGACCGGCGCCTGCCGGGCGGCTCGAAGGCCGGTCCTGCGCCGGTAGGCACCGGGACAGGTCCGGTTGCCGGCCCCGCCCCGGTGGCCGAGCCGGTGTCGGCGGCCCTGGCTGAGCCGGTGTCGGCGGCC
>JBGUDX010000148.1:0-4139 GCA_041821645.1 Acidobacteriota bacterium | reverse complement strand
GGGCGGCCGGCGAGCTCGCCGGTCTCGAGCAACGCCAGCACGCCCTCGGCAAGCTGACCGAGGCCGTCGATGCGACGGGCGACGATGCCGAGGCCCTCGAGGCGCTGGCCTCCAGCGGCGAGCTGGCGGAGCTGTTGAGCCGTTTCGCACCGGCGCCGCGGCCGGCGAAAAAACGCTCCTTCATGGGCAGAGTAGGCAGGTTCCTGGTCGGTCTGATCCTCATGATCATTATCGCCGCGGTGGTCGCGGGGGCGGTGATAGCCGTTACCGACCGGGCAGCGTCGGTCAAGATCAGGGAGTGGGCCGGTCAGTCGGTCGACGACCTCTCGGGCGAGCTCAGGCAGACGCTCAGAGACAACACCCGGTAGGGGCGGCCCCTGCAAGGATCGACCGGCGGTAGTCGGCGAACGCCTTACTCGAGATCGCGTCACGGGCCCCGGCCATCAGACGCTCCATGTAGGTCAGGTTGTGCTCGACCAGCAGACGGACCGCGGTCAGCTCCTCCGAGCGTGAGATGTAGTTGAGGTAGTCGCGGTCGTAGTCGCGGCAGGCGGTGCAGGGACAGTCCGCGACCAGAGGCCGGCTGTCACCGGCCGCCCGGCTCTTGCGTATGTCGATCCTGAACCGGCGCTCCGGGTCGGGGGCCAGGGCCATGCCGTGCCGGGCCAGCCGGGTCGGCACCGCGCAGTCGAATACATCGAGACCGAGGCCGATCCCGTGCATGAGGTCGTCAACCTCACCGATCCCGAGCAGGTGTTTGGGGGCGTCCACGGGGAGTTCCGGCACGGTCAGCCCGAGCACCTCCGCCATCTCGGCCTTGTCGCGGCCCAGGGTTCCGCCTATCGCTATGCCGTCCACGCCCGCCTGGCTGATCGCCTGGCAGGACTCGCGGCGGAGATCGCCATAGGTCCCTCCCTGCACAATCCCGAATACCGCCTGCCGGGCCGGGCCGTACTCCTCATGCCAGGCCAGGCAGCGATCGAGCCAGCGACTGGTGCGTTCGGTAGACCGTGCGGTGTAGTCACGATCGGCGTGAAACGGCGTGCACTCATCGAAGGCAAGTGCGATGTCGGAGCCGAGCGCCGCCTGCACCGACATCGAGGATTCGGGCGAGAGCATCAGTTCGGAGCCATCCCGGTAGGAGCGGAACCGGACCCCCTCTTCCTCGATCGCGAGCGTCGCGGCCAGTCCCCCCCGCTTCTTCCCGGTGCCCTTGATTTCTTCCGCGATCCCCCCGTGGGCAAGTGAGAACACCTGGAATCCGCCGGAGTCGGTGATGATCGCGCCGTTCCAGGACATGAACTCGTGCAGTCCTCCGGCGGCCGCGATCCGGTCGGGCCCGGGCGCGACGAGCAGGTGGTAGGTGTTGCCCAGGACCATCTGGTAGCCGAAGCCGGCCACCTCTCTCGAGGACATCCCCCGGACGCTGCCCTTGGTGGCCAGCGGGATGAACGCCGGTGTCTCGACCGGCCCGTGCGGCGTGACCAGCCGGGCCCGGCGGGCGAGGCCGTCCCGGGCCTCGATCTCGAAGCTCAGTCTGTCCGGGTTGCGGCGCACGGAAAAGCAGGCTACCCGCACCAGCAACCGGGAGAGAGCCCGGGAGGCGCCGGAGGAGAGTCAGGCAACCAGCGAGCGGCCGGTCATCTCCGGGGGTTGCGGTATGCCCAGCGCTTCGAGGATCGTCGGAGCGACGTCGGCCAGGATGCCACCGTCGGCCAGGCCGGACCCCGAGACCGTCAGAACCAGAGGCACCGGATTGAGCGAGTGGGCGGTGTTCGGAGACCCGTCGGGCTCCAGCATGTTGTCGGCGTTTCCGTGATCCGCCGTGATCAGGCAGGCGCCCCCGGACTCGAGCACCGTGTCGACCACGCGACCCAGACAGGCGTCAACCGCCTCGATCGCCTCCACCGCCGCCGGGATCACCCCGGTGTGCCCGACCATGTCCGGGTTGGCAAAGTTGATGATGCCGAAACGCGGGGAGTGCTCCTGCCAGCCGGCGGTGAACGCGTCTGCCGCCGCCCTGGCGCTCATTTCCGGCTTGAAGTCATAGGTCGGGACCTCTCGCGGAGACTCGACCAGCCGGCGCTCCTCCCCCTCCCACTCGTCCTCTCTGCCGCCGTTGAAGAAGTAGGTGACGTGCGCGTACTTCTCGGTCTCGGCGACATGGATCTGCCGGCCACCGGACTCCGAGATCACCTGGGCCAGGGTCACCTCGGGCCGCCGTTCGGGAAAAGCGACCGGATACGGCCAACCATTCCGATAGCTGGTCATCGTGGTCAGGTCAACGATCGGGCCACCCGACCGGGGAAAACCGTCGAAATCCGGATCGGACAGGGCCATGGTCAGCTCACGGGCGCGGTCGGGCCTGAAGTTTATGAAGATCGCGATGTCGCCTTCGGCCATCCCGTCGTAGTCGCCGATAACCGTCGGCAAGATGAATTCGTCGGTCTTGCCGGCCTCATAGGACTCCGAGATCGCGGCGGCGCTGTCCGCCGCCCGCGGGCCCTCGGCGTGGACGATCGCGTCGTACGCCAGCTTCATCCGCTCCCAGCGGGTGTCACGGTCCATCCCGTAATAACGGCCGCCGACCGTCCCGACCCGGCCGGCGGAACGGAGCCAGCGCTCCAGTTCCTCGACGTACCGGGCTCCTCCGTTCGGCAGGGTGTCGCGGCCGTCGGTTATCGCGTGAAAAACGAGATCGGGCACACCTTCCTGGGAGGCCAGCTCGATTGCGGCCTCCAGGTGTTCCCACCCGGAGTGGACACCTCCGTCCGAGACCAGCCCGATCAGGTGGAGCCGGCCCCGCGGGCTGTCGACGGCTCGCCGGCAGGCCGAAGCCAGCGCTTCATTCTCGAAGAAGGAGCCGTCGGCGACCGCGCTGTCGATCCGGGCCAGATCCTGTTTGACGATCGAGCCGGCACCGAGGTTGAGGTGGCCGACCTCGGAATTTCCCATCTGGCCGACCGGCAGGCCGACATCCGGGCCCTGGGCGCTCAACTGCGTGGTTCCATATTCCGACCAGAGTCGGTCGAACACGGGGGTCTCGGCCAGCGAGATCGCGTTGCCCGGCCCGGGTGGGGCGAGCCCCCAGCCATCGAGGATGACCAGGGCCATCGCCGGCACCGGAAGGCTGTCAGGGGCCTTGGCGCTCACAGTCCTCGCCCCCGGCTCACGAGCCGGTCTCCCGCGCCGCATCGACGATCGCCCCGAAACCAACCGGGTCGAGCGCGGCCCCGCCGACCAGGGCCCCGTCGATGTCGGCCTGGGACATCAACTCGGCGGCGTTGTCCGGCTTCACCGAACCGCCGTAGAGAATCCGGACCCGGCCGGCGGCGTCAGGATCACGGGAACGCAACAGGTTGCGGATGAACCGGATGGCCTCCTGGGCCTGAGCGGTCGTGGCGGTCACCCCGGTCCCGATCGCCCAGATCGGCTCGTAGGCGATCACGACCCGGTCGAGGTCGTCGGTGTGGACCTCGGCGAGATCGGCCAGGACCTGTCGCGAAAGCACCGCCTCGGTATCGCCGCTCTCCCGCTGTTCACCGCTTTCGCCGACGCACAGGATCGGCTCCAGCCCGGCGGACAGGGCCCGGCGGACCTTCCGCGCCAGCGCTTCATCCGATTCCGCGAAATACTGCCGCCTCTCCGAGTGGCCGAGAATGACGCCGTCGACCCCGAGTTCGAGCAGCATGGGCGCCGAAACCTCACCGGTGAATGCTCCGGCGTCCTCGTAATGCATGTTCTGCGCGGCCGAACTGACTGAAGTCCCGGCGCAGCGCTCGGCGACCCGGGCCAGGGCCAGGTAGGGCGGGCAGACCACCACCTCAGGGCCATCCGCCGACTGAGTCGGCAGGAACGCGTCCAGGAACTCGTCGGCCTCGCTGATCGACTTGTTCATCTTCCAGTTGGCGGCTATGCAGGGTCGGCGGCTCATGTCAGACATCATGCCGCTTCCAGGGCTTCGACGCCCGGCAGGGGGCGGCCCTCCAAAAGCTCGAGCGAGGCGCCACCCCCGGTCGAGACCCAGTCGACCCGTTCGGTCAGACCGAACTCGGCCAGGGCGGCGACCGAGTCACCGCCACCGACCACGGTGAATCCGGGGGCGTCGGCGACCGCTTCAGCCACGGTCCGGGTGCCGG
>JBGUDX010000147.1:0-4161 GCA_041821645.1 Acidobacteriota bacterium | reverse complement strand
CCAGGCCTCTGTTGGGGGAGGATCCCTGGGCGTAGCTTCCCCGGTGAGAGGTCGACCACCGGGACTGGGCGAGGTGCGGGTTGCAGGGCGGCTCGCTGCCTCCGCGGAGCTGCTTGCACCCCGCCGCGGCCTGACCGGCCGAAGGCAGCAGCAACAGAGCCGCCAGACCGACCACCAGCGCCGCCAGCGGCGCGGAAATCCGTTTCGGCAGGAACCCCGGCCTCACGAACCTGCGGTCCGGTCTCATAATTCCTCTCGTCCGGTCATCGTCTCCTCGAACATCGTCACCAACACTGAACTGCCGCGCCACCCCGGAGTTGCGGTCTCGCGGGCATTCAACCGGAGTCGTGGCCGCGAAAGGAGGTGGCCACGATCACCCGCCGAGGCCCCTAGGGGCGCATCTCGTATCCGCCGGCGAGCGCGCGCGTCTTCTCCCAGACCGAGCCGAAGCGGTCCCCGTCAACCACCGGCTTGGTGATCGCCGCCCGGGCCCACGCCTGCTGGGCCTCGGTCGCCGAGGTCTTGCCGTGCAGCTCGGCGGCATATGCCGAGAAGTCCCGGATCAGCACGTCGAAGATCTGGTCGAGCACGTCGTCCTCCACTGAGTGGACGGGCGCGTTCTCGAGGATGAGCTGGCCGTAGACCACGAGGGTGGTGAACAGCTCGCCGAGAGTCAGCAGGTAGTCGAGGTCTTTCTGCTGGGCCTCATCGGGCGCAGCCTCGACCAGCAGGGTCTTGAACGACTCGGCCAGCTCGACGAACCGGGCGACGTTGGCGACCCCGGCGAATGGCTCGAACGCATCGCGCCAGGGGCTGAAGCGGATCTTGCCCAGGCCGCGGGCCGGGCCCTGACGGAAAAGGAACTCGTCGTCGCCGGCTTCGAGCGTGCGTGGCGGCGGATCCAGTTCGGGATCGGCGTTGAACAGGTACGAGCCCATGAACTTCAGCACCAGCGCCATGTTCACGTGAACGGTGCCTTCCAGCTTGGGCAGGGCACGGATATCGCGCGCGGCCATCTCGAACCACATGTCGCGCTCGAATCCCTTGGCCGCGATCACGTCCCAGAGCAGGTCGATCACCCGTTCGCCTTCGGTGGTCACCTTCATCTTGGTCAGCGGGTTGAACAACAGGTAGCGGCGGTCCTCGAGCGAGGCGGACCGCATGTAGTCGATCGAGCGGTTGGCGAACAGCTTCATCGCGGCAAGCCGGGCGAAAGCGTCGGTGAACGCCTGCCGCACGTGGGGAAAGTCGGTCACCTTCATCCCGTAGAGGACCCGGGAGTCGGCGTGCGTGATCGCCTCCCAGAAGGCGTGCTGGCAGATCCCGATCGAGGCGAACCCGAGATTGAACTTGCCGATATTCACCGTGTTCAGCGCCGCGTCGAACGCGGCCGGCCCGGTGTGGAGCAGGTCGCCGGTCTCGACCGGGTACTCGTTCAGCCTGAACTGCGACACGTAGCTCTGGGAGTTGACCACGTTGCGGATCAACTCATAGTTCGGGTGCTTCGAGTCGGCCGCGAAGAAGGCGTAGCCGTCCGGTCCTTCGATCCCGTCGACCCGGCCGAAGACCGAGACCATGCCGGCCTCGTTGCCGTTGCCGATGTAGTACTTGCCGCCGGAGGCGGTGTAGCCGTCGGCGCCGTCACCGGGGGTGAGCACCATGTCGGTCGAGTAGATATCGGCTCCGTGCTCGCGCTCGGACAGGCCGAAGGCGAAGATCGAGCCGTCGGCGAGCAGGTCCGCGGCCCGCTTCCTCGCCGCCTCGTTGTCCGACTGGAAGATCGGCCCGAGTCCGAGGATCGAGACCTGCCAGGTGTACCAGTAGGCCAGCCCGTAGAAGGCCGAGAGTTCGTTGAACGCGCAGATCCGCTGGGTGTCCCAGCGCCTGCCGGGGTCGCCTCCGCCGTCACGGGCCGGGGTCAGGAAATTGGCGAAGATTCCCTGCTCCGCCTGCATCTCCAGGTAGTCGGAGTACCAGCGGTGTTCGCGGTCGTGATCTTTGAGGGTCTCCTTGCCCCTGGCCTCGAACCACTCGATCATCGCCTTCAGGCGGGCCTCATCCGGGCCATCGAGATGCGGCGCCGAATAGTTGGCGGGATCGAGGATCAGGCCGTCGCCCGGCGTACCGGGCGCGATTGGCTGGACGTCACGGCTGCCGGAACTCACGGAAGTCTCCATGCCCGGAGCATAGTCCGAGTTTGATCCCGGTTTCAGCTCACTGCTGCGCGGCGGTACCGGTACACCGCGTACGGCGCGAAAACGGCGAGGATCGCCACCGTCCAGAGGATGGCTCCTACGATGCTGTTGCCGGCCGGGGCGCCCAGCCAGAGCGCCCGCATGGCGTCAACCATGTAGGTGAACGGATTGATCTCGGCGAACCATCGAAGTCCTTCCGGCATCGATTCGACCGGTACGAAGGCCGAGGAGATGAAGGTCAGCGGGAAGACCACGATGAAGCCGACCGAATTGGCCGCCTCGGGTGAGGAGACGACCAGGCCGAACACAGCGAAAACCCAGGAGAAGGCGTAGCCGAAGAAAAGCAGCAGGGCCATCCCGGCGACGATGTCGAGCGGACTCGCATCAAAGCGGAAGCCGATGATCAGCCCGGTGGCGAGAAGCACCAGGGCCGAGAGCAGGTTGGTCACGATGTCGGCCGTGGTCCGGCCGGCCAGAACCGCGGGACGGGCCATCGGCAGCGAGCGGAACCGGTCGATCAGGCCCTTGCTCAGATCCTCGCTCAGTCCGACCGCGGTCACGAAGCCACCGAAAGCGATGTTCTGAACGATGATCCCCGGGATCAGGAAGTCGATGTAGCTGTATCCGGGAGTGCTTATCGCCCCGCCGAACACGTAGGCGAACAGCAACACGAACATGATCGGCTGGACGGTGAACGCGAGCAGCAGATCGGGTGAACGCGGCAGCCGGATCAGGTTACGCTCGGCGATGACCATGGTGTCGGAGAACAGTCGTCTCATGGCCCTTCCCCACCCTCTCCCTCGTCGATTTCGGCCGCATGGCCGGTAAGGGTGAGGAAGACGTCGTCCAGGGTCGGCCGCCGCAGGCCGAGGTCGTCTATCCCGATCCCGGCCTCGTTCAGGCGCTGGACCGCCTCGACGATCGCGCCCTTGCGCTTGATCACGGTCAGCTTCACCGACCCCTCCTCGAAGACGGGTCGCTCGTCGGTCATCGAGGCCAGCAGCTCGATCGCACGGTCGGCGTCGCCCCGGTCCGACAGCCGGACCTCCAGCCTTTCTCCACCGACCCTGTCCTTCAGTTCGTCCGGCGTCCCGTCAGCGATCACTTTGCCGTGGTCGATCACCGCGATCCGGTCGGCAAGGCGATCGGCCTCATCCAGGTACTGGGTCGTCAACAGGACGGTGGTCCCTTCGGCGACCAGTGACTCGATCGTCTCCCAGAGGGCGATCCGGCTCCGCGGGTCGAGGCCGGTGGTCGGCTCGTCGAGAAACAGCATCGGCGGATCGGCGACCAGGGCGGCAGCCAGGTCGAGCCTCCTGCGCATGCCGCCGGAATAGGTCCGGGCCGGCCTTTTTGCCGCCTCGGTCAGTTCGAACCGATCGAGCAGCTGCCCGGCCCGCTTGCCGGCTTCCCCCCGGCTCATCCCGTAAAGCCGGCCGACCATGGTCAGGTTCTCCAACCCGGTCAGATTCTCGTCCACCGCCGCGTACTGGCCGGCCAGGCCGATCTGCTCGCGAAGCGCGGCGCCCTCGGTCAGCACGTCGAACCCGGCTACCGATGCGGTGCCCGAGTCGGGCTTGAGCAGGGTGGTCAGCACCCTGACCGCGGTCGTCTTGCCGGCCCCGTTCGGACCGAGCAGCCCGAGCACGGTTCCGGACTCGACCTCGAGATCGACGCCGTCGATCGCCCGGACCTCACCGAAGCACTTGACCAGCCCCTCGGCCCGGATCGCGGCCCCGGCTCCAGGGCCACCCGGCCCGGCCCGGCCCGCCTCTCCGGTCCCGGCCGGTCGGTCGCCTGTCTTCCCCGCGGCAATCACGGTTCCGGAAACTACAGATCGCCCTCCCGCGGGTCGGGTCGGTTATGTTTGCCGCACGGCTCGTAAACAGCCCTGGAGGAGAACCATGAGTGGCAGGAGGAGTCTGATTGTCGCGGTGGCAACGGCGCTGACCGTCGGATTGATCCC
>JBGUDX010000146.1:0-4225 GCA_041821645.1 Acidobacteriota bacterium | reverse complement strand
AGCCTTACCCGAGCCAAACTCGATGGATACGCCTGGTGACCTCGTTTCGAAGGCGGAGCGCACGGTCCATATTTTCTTCTCGCGTGCCGCGGGGATCTGAATCGCCGGGCACGGACAGAATCGCGGGGCTGCAGAAACCGGCCGCCCGACAGGTCCTCCCGTGAGGTTCTGAGTGATCGACCAGCCATCCCATGGTCGATCGCACATGATCGGCCGGTCCCGGTCGTAATGAGCCCACTTTCCTTGTCACAATGACTTCATGGAATCCCGAGAATGGAACATCTATCTGGCCGGTGAAATCCACTCCGACTGGCGGGATCGCGTGGTTGAGGCCTGCGACGGGCTGCCGGTCCGGTTCACCACCCCGGTGACCGATCACCCTGCCTCCGATGCGGCCGGCACCGGAACCCTCGGTGACGAGCCCGAGAAGTTCTGGGCCGATCACAAGGGTGCCGGGGTCAACTCGATCCGGACGCAGACCCTGATCGCCGATGCCGACGCGGTAGTGGTCCGGTTCGGCGACAAGTACCGCCAGTGGAACGCCGCCTTCGACGCCGGCTACGCGGCGGCGCTCGGCAAGCCGGTGATCACCCAGCACGATCCCGACTTCGACCACGCGCTGAAAGAGGTCGACGGGGCGGCCCGGGCAACCGCAAGAACCCCTGAGCAGGTGGCGGCCGTGCTCCGCTACGTCATCACCGGCGAACTGCCGGGCGCGTGATCACCGGCGATCTACCCGGCTGACCCACCGGGCTGCCGGCCCTGGACGACCCTGGGCCTCAGGGAAGAAGCCCTGGACGACTCTGGGCCTCAGGGACGAAGACCTGGTTTCAGGAAGAACGGTGAGCCGAACACGGGGCACCGCTCAGGCCTCGTTCTGGCTGCGATTGCATCCCCGTGGGGGTGTGAAGTGCAGCCAGAAGGTTGGGCGGGGGCCGGCCGGGTGATCCAGGGCCGGGGGCGACCAGATTTCGCGGCGGCCGGTCCCGGCCCGGCGGTCCGGGAGCAATCTGGAGGTCAGTCCCTGTAGGGGACCGGGCAGCGGCGGTAGAGCTTCCAGGAGCGGTTCTCGGCGACCGGGCGGAAGCCGGGGGGCGGTTTCTTGGCCGCGCGCCCCGGCTGGCCGGGGTCGAAGATGAAGTTGCGTACGGTGAAGGGGCGGGCCGGGGCGAGGAAGTAGCCGGACTCGGGCTGCTTTTCGGCGGCGGCGTTCGAGATCACATCGGACGGGCTGATGTCGAGCCAGAAGGCGAGCCGGGGCGTGGCCCGGTGGTTGGGGACCGATATCGGCAGGCAGTCCGGATCGGTCAGCGGCTCGAATGCGCCCTCGTCGACCAGTGCCTCGAGGTCGTTCTCGACCAGGCTCTGGTTGCTCAGGTCCCGGTCCACCGTGGTCAGCAGGTCGATCTGATTAGGCAACCAGACCAGGTAGAGAAGGACGACCAACACGGCGGCGGCCTGCCATGGCCGCCGCCAGGGGCTGTCTGCCGGGACCAGGCGCCAGCCCAGGACGGTGGCGGCGTAGAAGACGGCGAGGATCGACGCACCGAGCATCGTGTACCGGGAGATGATCGCCAGTCCGGCCGCGCCGAGCACGGCGAATGCGGCGAGGGCCAGGATTGCCGCGGCCAGCGGCAGCATGGCTCGCTTCGGCATCACCTTCATGGTGAGCAGCACTCCGAGCAGGGCACCGATCATGCCCGGCCACTGCAGCACCTCGCCCAGCCGGCGCGGGCCATAGAGCACGACGTCGACCGGGCCGGTCTTGCGTTCCAGGACCTCGACGTTGTCGCGGGTTCCGGTGAACGATTCCAGCGGGTTGCCCGCGGTGATCAGGTCGAACGTGAACCAGAGCAGCGGGGCGGCAGCGGCCAGGAGGGCCAAACCGAGCACCCGTCCGTCGATCCGGTCCGGTCGGAGACTGAACCGGGGCATTTTGCGGTCCCGTGCCATGTTCACATCGACCATCAGGTAGATGAAGTAGACCGCCGAGAAGAGCCAGGCTTCCGGCCTCAGTAATCCGGCCGGCACAAGCAGTGCCAGCACCGGCCATCCGGCCCGCTGCCTGCGCGTCTCGATCAGCAGGGCCGTCAGGCAGAGCACCATGAACGGGATGTCGATGTAGGCCCGCAGTCCGGTGCTGAGCACCGGTGCCGCGGTGATTACCAACAGCGCCGCGAGTATCCCGATCGGCCGGTCGAACCAGATCGATCCGAGCAGGTAGACGAGGTACACCAGAAGGCCCAGGCTGAGGTACGCGATGACGACCGCCACGGTTATCGCCCCGTCGCCGAGCGGGGCGGTGATGAACCCGAGCACGTCGTAGAGGGGGTGGGGGGTCGGGGTGAGCGCCGGGCTGTAGTCGGGGCTCATTCCTTCGTAGATCTCGCGACCCCAGAGCAGGTAGTAGATCGTGTCGTAGTTGGTGAACCCGAGCGGGAAAACGGCCAGCAGAACGACCGACACGGCGGCTACGACCGCGGCGGGAACGGCCCAGGTGGCGAGTCGGCTCGATTCCGGCATCGGGGCATTGTCGCGGTATCGCCCGGCGGCAGGCATCGAGCTCGGGGAACATCATCGCTCCCGGCTAGACTGGCCCACTCCAGCGATGAGTCAGGCTTCCTCCCTTTATCGGCGACACCGGCCCGGATCCTTCGATCAGGTGGTCGGCCAGCGTCATGTCGTACGCACCCTCAGCAACGCGATCGAGTCCGACAAGATCCACCACGCCTACCTGTTCGTCGGATCACGGGGGACCGGCAAGACCTCGATGGCCAAGATCCTCGCCGCCTCGCTCAACTGCGAAAACGGCGGGCCGACTCTGACTCCCTGCGGAACCTGTGAGTCCTGCCGCTCGATCGCCGCCGGGACCTCGGTCGACGTGATCGAGATGGATGCCGCCTCGAACCGATCGGTCGATGACATCCGCGACCTGCGCGACCGCGTCGCCTTCGCTCCCGCCGCCGGGAGCTGGAAGGTCTACATCCTCGACGAGGCCCACATGCTGACCAAGGAGGCCTGGAACGCCTTCCTGAAAACGCTCGAGGAGCCGCCCCCGAATACCGTGTTCATCCTCGCCACGACCGAAGCCCACAAGGTGATGCCGACGATCGCGGACCGCTGCCAGCGGTTCGACTTCCAGCGGCCTTCGATCGAGCAGATCTCGGAGGTGATCGACCGGGTCGCGGCGGCCGAATCGATCGGGCTTGATCAGCCGGCCGTCTCGATGATTGCCCGCTCCGCGGCCGGCAGCTTCCGTGATGCGCTGGGGACGCTCGACCAGCTCGTCGCCTACAGCGGCAAGTCGATCGAACTTGACGACGTGCTCGAGTTGCTCGGCGCGGCCGACGCCGACCTGCTGTTCGGGGTGATCGACGCGGTCGTGGCGGGCGACGCCAAGGGCGTTCTCGCCTCGGTCGAGGCGATGGCGGCGAGCGGGCGCGATCCTGCCCGCTTCGGCCGCGACCTGCTCGGGCATCTGCGGGTCCTCCTGGTCACCCAGACCACCGGTGAGATCCCCGAGGCCTTCGCGGTGACGGCGGCCGACGGCGCCCGGCTCTCGGCGCAGGCCAAGGCGATCGGCCCGGTCACCCTGGTTCGTACGATCGACGAGCTGGCGGACGCGCTGGTATCGATCCGCGAAGGGGACGAGGCCAGGCTGGCGGTCGAGGTTGCACTGCTGAAGGCGGCTCGCCCCGATCTCGACCCGAGCTCCGAGGGACTGATGCGCAGGATCGAGCGGCTCGAGCGCGGCGCGCCGGTCCCGGCTCCCGAGCCTGCGGCGCCGCCCACCGCCGCACAGCCCCGGACCGATGATGCGGCGCACCCCCCGGTCGATTCGGCGCCCATGGCCGAACCGGGCGGCGGCCGGGCGGCCTCGGTCCAGCCGGATCAGGCAACGGCGGAATCCGATCGCGCAGTAGCGGATACCGATCGCGCCGCGGTTGAATCTGATCGAGCCGCGGCGGAACCGGAGCAAGCCGAGGCCGCCGGCGCCGGGCCGGCCGAGTCACCGCCGGCCGAGGGCGTGCCGGCCGACCCGGGTCCGACGGAGCCCGATCCGCCGGTGGCCGGATCAGAGGGAGCCGGAAGTGGTGATGCGCCGCCGCCCGGATCGGAACTCGACCGGGAAAAGCTCGGGCAGGTCTGGCCCGCGGTCCTGGAGTCGCTCAAGGCCGGCGGCAGCGGCCCGGCGGCGTCGCTGTTCGAGGAGGCGAGGCCGATC
>JBGUDX010000145.1:0-4258 GCA_041821645.1 Acidobacteriota bacterium | reverse complement strand
CATCGCCTCGAGCTGCGCATGCCGCCGAGCCAGGGCCTGCTGAAGGTGGCTCTGGAAGGACGGCCCGACCGCGTGATTCTGGCCGCCGAGGGGGGCGCCGGCCGCGCGCCGGCGGGGCCCCTCGAGCTGCGCGGGCGCGGGGTCGAGATCTACGCGCAGACCGGCCCCCACTGGCTCCACTTCGGCAAGGGCGAGCACAACGCCTGGCGGATCAACGTGCCGCTGCGCTCCCGCGAGAACAACCCCAACATCTGGACCGCCATTCAGGCCGGAATCATCGATTCGGTCGGGTCGGACCACGTCGTCGCCTGGGAGCCGGCCGACTACGACAGTTCCTACAACGAGAACATCTGGGACCTGAAGACCGGCTTCACTTCGCGGGTCGAGATGCACCTGCCGGTGCTGCTCGAGGGCGTGCACCAGGGCAAGCTGAGCCTGGAGCGGATGGTCCAGGTTGCCTGCGAGAACCCTGCCCGGATCTTCGGCGTATATCCGCAGAAGGGCCTGATCGAGGTCGGCGCCGACGCCGACATCGTCCTGGTCGACCTCGACCGCGAGGTCACGGTCAAGAACGAGAATGTGCTGACCCGCGCCGGCTGGACCGTGCTCGACGGCCACACGATCCACGGCTATCCGGTCGCCACGTTCATGGGCGGCAAGCAGATGTCGAAGTTCGACGACGGCGCGCCCGGCCCCGAGTTCATCGGTGACGCCGACGGCAAGTACATACGCCGCACGCCGGGCCAGGACCTGGTCCCGGTTGCAGGTGGAACCGGCGCCCGGGCGGAGGTCCACCCGCAGCCGCAGATCGGAAAGGCCGGGTAGGCATGGCCAACGTCTGGGACGACGTACTGCCCGAGGAAGACCGGCTCGTATTCGAGCGGGCCGGGTGGGGCAGAGAGGTCGGCTTCGGCGAGAAGCCGGTGCTGCTGGTGGTCGACGTGATCTACAACTTCATCGGCGACAGACCGGAGCCGATCCTCGAGTCGATCAAGAAGTGGCGTTACAGCTGCGGCGAGCGCGGCTGGGTCGGGGTCGGGCACCTGGAGCGGCTGATCGCCGTCGCACGGGAGAAGCAGATCCCGATCATCTACACCGGCATGGACCGCAGGCCGGACGGCTTCGACCAGGGCGCCTGGAACTGGAAGAGCCACCGGGCCGATGACGCCTCGGACATCAAGGGGTCGCTCGGCAACGAGGTGGTGGAGCAGATCAAGCCGGAGCCCCAGGACATCTACTTCGTCAAGGACAAGCCGAGCGCCTTCCACGGAACCCACCTGCTCGACTACCTGATCTACCTCGGCGCCGACACGGTGGTCACCACCGGGACCACCACCTCCGGCTGCGTCCGGGCGAGCGCGGTCGAGGCGGCCCAGTACAACTACCGCTCGATCGTGCCCGAGGAGTGCGTGTGGGACCGTTCGATGCTCTCGCACAAGGTCAACCTGCTCGACATCCAGATGAAGTACGGCGACGTCAAGCCGACCGATGACGTGATCGATTACTTCCGGTCACTGCCCGACCGCCCGTGCGGGCCGAACACGCCGACCGGGCTGGCCAATACCGACCAGGAGGTGCCGAAATGAGCATTGACATCGAGATACGGAAGATCGTCACCGTGGTCGAAGAGGTGCTGACCGAGGGCGGCCGCACCGACGGCGAACCGCTGAGGAAAGCGGCGGTGGCGGTGGTGTTCCGCAACCCTTACGCCGATCAGCCGTTCACCGAGGACCTGAGCGAGTTGATCGACGCCAGCGCAACCCTGGGCAAGCTGATCGGCGAGCGCTGCAACGATGCCCTCGACGGCTGGGTCGAAAGCCACGGCAAGGCGGTGCTGGTCGGCACCGGCGGAGAGCAGGAGCACGGTAACGCGGCCAAGACGACCTCGTTCGGTAACCCGTTCCGCGAGGGCTTCGGCGGCGGCAAGGCCTGGCTGCCCTCGACCACCAAGCGGTGCGCGGCCGGTGCCCCGGTCGATGTGCCGCTCTGTTACAAGGACGAGATCTGGGTCCGCTCCCACTACGACACGATCACGATCGAGATCCCCGACGCCCCGGCGCCGGACGAGATCGTCCTGATCGGCGGCGTCGCCTCGCGCGGCCGGCTGAACGCCAGGGTCGGCGGCAAGACCAAGGAAGAGGTGGAATGACCGGATCCGGGAGCGCATCGATCGAGATCCGCAATCTCTCCGGAATGGTCACCGGCAGGATCGATGACCCGCTGGCCACCCCCGAGGTGATCAGGGTCGAAGACGGCCTGGTCACCGGCTTCGAACCCGGCCCCGAGCCGGACTCGGTGCTCGACGCCGGCGGAGCGGTGGTCATGCCCGGCCTGATCGATTCCCACGCTCACGTCGTCTTCGGCGACTGGACCCCGCGCCAGAGCACGCTCGGCTGGATCGAGTCGTCGCTTCACGGTGGGGTGACCACGATGATGTCGGCCTCCGAGGTCCATCTGCCGGGCCGGCCCCGCGACCGCGAGGGGGTCAAGGCGCTGGCGCTCACCGCCCAGCGCGCGTTCCGGGACTTCCGCCCGGGCGGGGTCAAGGTGCTGGCCGGTTCGGTGATCATCGAGCCGACCCTCGTCCCGGAAGACTTCGCCGAGCTCGGCGAGCAGGGCGTCTGGCTGGCAAAGGTCGGTTTCGGCGACTTCAGCCCCCAGGCCGACGCGGCGCCGCTGGTCCGGGCGGCCCAGGAGAACGGTTTCGTGGTGATGAACCACACCGGCGGGGCCTCGATCCCCGATTCCTCCCCGGTGACGATCGACGACGTTCTGACGCTCGGCTGCGACATTATCGGCCACGCCAACGGTGGCACCACCGCGCTGCCCGACCGGGATCTTCCGAAGCTGTTCGACGCGCCCGGGGTGATCCAGCTGGTCCAGGCCGGCAACCTGCGCTCCAGCACAGAGATCATCAGGCTCGCCCGCGACCTCGACGCGCTCGACCGGATCGTGATCGCCACCGACACCCCGACCGGGACCGGGGTGATGCCGCTCGGCATGATCAAGACGGTCTGTGAGCTCTCCTCGCTCTGCGGGCTCGGCGCGACCGAGGCGGTCGCGATGGCGACCGGCAACAACGGGGCGGTGCTCGGCCGCCCCCAGGGCGTGCTCGAGCCCGGCCGCCCGGCCGATCTCATCTGTGCGTTCAGCCCGCTCGGATCTTCCTGCGACGGCCCGATCGAGGCGATCGAGTACGGCGACATCCCGGGGATCGCGGCGGTCATGGTCGATGGCGAGGTCAGGGCGCTCCGCTCCCGTAATACTCCGGCACCCGACGGCGAGTGCGAACTCAAAGGAAAGGCGGTATTGGTGTGAGCGATCTGATCGAAGAGGTGATCGTGCCCGCGTACGAGGCCGGCACCATCGAGGTTAAGAAAGGCCAGACCCTGGAGGTGGTCGACCTCGAAGGCCGGCAGGTCGGCGATCTCGCCGCCTGGATGATCGACGATCCCTCGGAGTACCTGTCACCGGCCCATACCGTCTCCAGCCTGGCCAAGCTGGTCCCCGAGGTCGGCGATGCGATCCTGTCCAACCACCGCACGCCGCTGCTCAGGATCGTGCGGGACGACGTCGGCCGCCACGACCTGATCGTGCCCTGCTGCGACCCCGAGCGCTACTCGATCGACTACGACGCGCCCGAGCACGGCTCCTGCCTGGCCTCGATCGAGAAAGCGATCTCGGAACAGGAACGTGATCTCGAGATCGACGGCGAGAACTGCTGGAACGTCTTCATGAACAACACCGTCGAAGACGGCAGGATCGTCACCAGTGAGCCGCCGCACCCGGCCGGCTCGGCGATCGTGATGGAGGTGCTGGAGGATCTGGTGGTGGCGCTCTCGGCCTGTCCCCAGGACATCTCGGCGGTCAACGCCTACAACCCCACCCCGATGGCCCTGAGGGTCACTGCCTGAAATGACGACCCCGGCCGCCGACAGTCTCGGGTCCCAGTCCGGCAACGGGGTCGCCGATCGGGGCGAGCCGGACCGGGCCACCGCGAAAGATGTCGCCCGCGCGGCCCGGATAATCGCCGGGGCCGGGCTGATCGAAGCGTTCGGCCACGTCTCGGCCCGCGACGGCGAGGGGATGCTGATCACCGCCACCAGACCGCTTGCAACCGCCACCGCGGCCGACGTTCACCGGCTCGGCCCCGGGGCGCAGGTCCCGCATGGCGCCGAGGACCTGCCGCTGGAAGCGCCGATGCACGCCGCCGTGTACGCCGCCCGCCCGGAGGTCGATGCGATCTGCCGGACGCACT
>JBGUDX010000144.1:0-4325 GCA_041821645.1 Acidobacteriota bacterium | reverse complement strand
ACGCGATCAAGGATGCGGAAGCGGAGAGCCGCCGGGCCATGTCCAAGCAGTAGCGCGCAGGGCGAGGCCCTATCTCCGACAGCCGCTTCCCGCTCTCAGGCCTCGCCGTTGTCGGAAGGTGTCAGGGGCTTACGATGCCCGGGTGCTCAGTGAGAACGAGATCCTGGTCAACATCGCGGCGATCGCGGTCTTCGGCATCGGGGCCCAGTGGATCGGCCGCCGCCTCGGATTCCCCTCTCTGCTGCTGCTGCTTCCGGCGGGGCTGATCGCGGGCGACGTTCTCGGGTTGGTCGAGCCCGAGAAGCTGCTCGGCGATCTGCTGTTCCCGCTGGTCACCCTGTTGGTCGCGCTGCTGCTGTTCCAGAGCGGCATGCAGCTTCGCTTCGCCGATCTTCCGGACGCCGCCCGTGTGCCGGTGCTTCGACTGATCACGATCGGGCTGGTGGTCACATTTCTGGGGGGGTCCCTGGCGGCTCTCGCGATCATGGACATCGATACCGGCCTCGCCTTCCTGCTCGGCGCGGTCGTTGTCGTCTCCGGGCCGACGGTCGTAGGCCCGCTGCTTACTTCGGTCCGGGCACGCGAGCCGACGAACTCCGTACTGGAATATGAAGGCTCGTTTCTTGACCCGCTCGGGGCAACTCTCAGCGTGGTCGTGCTCAGCGTGGTGCTGGCCGGCGACGTCAGTGAGGTCCACGTTGTATTTGAGGTTCTCGGCCGGCTCGGGCTTGGCGTGGCCGTAGGGCTGATCGCGGCCGCGCTGCTGGTATTCGTGATGTCGCGGTTCCTGCTGACCTTCAAAATGGAAGCGGCGGTTGCCGTGATGTTCGCGATTGTCGCCTTTGCCGTTTCCGACATGCTGCTCTCGGAGGCCGGGCTGTTCGCCACGCTCACACTAGGTGTAGCTGTCGCCAACCAGAGTCGGGTCAGCCTCAGGCCGATCAAAGCATTCGGGGGGACCCTCGAGGTACTGATCATCGGCACGCTTTTCATCCTGCTCGGGGCACTGGTCACGCTCGACGGGCTCGGTGACTACGCGCTCGAGATCGTCCTGCTGGTCACCGCGCTCGTGCTCGTGGTGCGGCCCATTTCCGCCTTGATCTCTCTGCTTGGCACAGGGCTCGACTGGCGCGATCGCGCACTGATCGGCTGGGTCGACCCCAGGGGCATCGTGGCGGCGTCTACGGCAGCGACCTTCACCGGAAGCCTGGCGGCCGCGAAGCTCGACAGCGATTTCCTGCTGCCGGTCGTATTCGGTGTGATCCTGGGCACCGGCGTGATCTACGGTCTGACGGCGAAACCTGCGGCCCGGCTGCTCGGCGTCGCCAAACCGCCCGCCGAAGGCGTCGGCCTGCTCGGCCATTCGGAATGGCTGCTTGACCTCGCGGCTCAGCTTCAACTCTTCGGAGCGTCGGTTGTGGTGGTCACCGCCAAGCCACCCGATCTCGCTCAGACCGAGGCGGAAAGCACCGGGGTCCCGATCGTTTCGGTCAGCGATACGAAAGCAAAGGTGGGCGATGCGTGGAAGCATGCCGACGTCGGCAGGGTGGCCCTGTGCGCTCCGGCGAACGTCGCGCTGGATCTCCTGGATATCGATCTGATCAGGCATCTGGGCCGCCGACGGGTGTTGCGCCTCCCCGACCGGAGCGAAACGAGTGCATTGGGCCATCGTGTTCTCAAGGATCGCAGCGCCCACCCGTTCGGGCCCGACGTGACCGTGCAGAGCATCAATGCGTCGATCAAGGCTGGCGCGACGGTTGAGGTGATCGAATCGCCGCCGACCGGGGGCGCGATTGCGCTTGCCGCCGTTTCTCCGGGGGGAGAGGTCAACCTTCAGCCCGAGATTCGCGGCCCGGGACCGGACGACACGGTAATCGGTCTGAAGCCGCCCGACGCCGGAGACGCGGCTGCGCCTCCGGCTCATTAGCCGAGACCGCCGGGGCCGTAGCCCCGGCCGGACTCAACTCACTGTTCGGTTGGCCCGCCGAACCTCGGCGACGCGGTTACTCCGCGGCGTCTTTCAGGCCCCAGCCGAGCGCGGTCATGCCGATCCCGTTGGCAATGAATCCGATACCGACCAGCAACGCCAGGGTCGCATAGCCGATGTCCGGGTTGACGATGATGGCGATACCGGCGATCGTCGCCAGGACTCCCGCCACCCCGTGCCAGAAGCGATGGGAGTACTCGTCGAACGCGGTCGCGAAGCGGATGATGCCAACCGTGATCAGCCAGAGGCCGACCAATATGGCGACGAACTCCACTCCGGCGATCGGGTGCCGGATCAGCAGCACTCCGACGATCGCGCTGATGACACCGAACAGGGCTACGAGTCCCCGGTCGGAAGTACTGCGCATGAACGAGGCGATCAACTCGAGAATTCCGTTCACCAGCAGGAAGATTCCGGCGATCACGGCCAGGGTTTCAAGGCTGTCACCGGGCTTGAACAGGATGACCACGCCGACGACAATGCTGGCAAGGCCCACCAGGAAGAGCAACCACCAGCCCGAGTTGGACCTGCTCCCTTGCGCTTCGGACACGTTCTCGGCCATGGTTTTACCCCCTAAGTCGAATGCTCATCTTTGCTGGACACGAAGGACGCTAGCAGGAGAATCCGACGCCAGGTGGCCGCCGAGGCTTCCCGCAAGAGCGAAATCGTGTTCCCGCCTGCACGAAGTTCGCGGACTGGACTCATCCCGGGTCGGAGAGCACGCGAGCATGGACCGCCAGGACTGTCCCAGACCGGTAGGTCGAAGCAATCCAAATCGCGCGAGATCTGCAGGTCATGGGTGCTCGCGCCCGCCGGCTTTCAGTCGTCAGTCAGTCTGGAGCTGTAGTAGTCGACTCCGCGCCTCACCGAGCGGAACTGCCGGTCGGGCGGAATCAACTCGTCCAGATCGGCACTGACGAGGATCTCCCGTAGCGGGCCCCGGGCGCGGGCCAGCAGCAGTTCGAGGCCCTGATCCTCCAGATCGCCGAGCAGATCGGTGAGCAGGTCGGCCGCGGTCACGTCGACGCTGGTGATTGCGGACGCATCGAGCAGGACCGCTCTCGGCTCGGGATCCGCTCGGTGAACAAGTTCCTTCACCTGGTCACAGAAGTGAGCCGCGTTTGCGAAGAACAGCTCCCCGTCCCAGCGCAGGATGACCAGGCCCGACACGGTCTCGGCGTCCGGGTCCCGGTCGACGTCCCGGTACGCCTTCTCCCCGGGGGCGAGCCCCAGCTCGGCGACATTCGGACGCGTGGCGCGCTGCAGGAGGGCGAGAAGAGTGGTTGCGACCCCGATCAGGATCCCCGGCAGGATGCCGAATACGAGCGTCCCGGCAAAAGTGATGGCGGCCGAGGCCAGGTCGAGCCGGGCCGGCAGCCAGACCGACCCCTCTTCGCTCGGGCGCTGCAGACGCCAGAGCCGCCTCAGGTCGCCGATCTTGATCAAAGGGAGAACGGCGACGATGATGATCGCCCCGAGTACCGCATCGGGCAAATTGACCAGCAACCCGGTGAACGCCACCAGCACGGCCGCCACGGCGAGGGCCGTGACGACTCCCGCCAGCTGGGTCCGGGCGCCGGCGGTGTCGTTGAGCGAACTCTGCGAAAAGCTGCCGTCGACCGGAAAACCCTGGAAAAGGCCGGCTCCGATGTTCGCCGTGCCAGACGCGATCAGCTCCTGATTGGGATCAATCGGGTATCCATACTTGGCGGAGAACTCGCGTGAGACGGCGATCGTCTCGACGTAGACGAGCAGGGCGACCGCGGCCGCAGCGCCGAAGATGCTGGTCATCCCTCCCAGGTCGGGCACGACCAGCCCGGGCAGCCCAGCCGGGATCTCGCCGACTACGGCGACTCCTTCCTCGGTCAGATCGAAAGCGACTACGGCGAGTATTCCCAGCGCCACCACGATCAGGCTCGCCGGCAGGACCGAGAGCCAGCGCTGCATCACCAGAAGGAGCAGCATGGCCGCTGCCGCCAGGGCCAGGGTGGGCCCGTTGGTCTCACCCAGCGAGGTCAGGACCCCCCAGACCGTTTCGAAGAAGGCGTCGCCATCGACCTCGATCCCGAAGACCTTGGGAAGCTGGCTGGAGATGATGATCAAGGCGGCCCCGGAGGTGAAACCGGACAGCACCGGCGCCGAAAGGAAATCGGAGATGAAACCGAGGCGCAGCACGCCGGCCAGCAGCAGCATGCCGCCGGCGCCCAGCGCGAGCAGGGCCGCCGCGACCACCGCCTCCTGGGGATCTGAGGAGACGACCGTCCCGGCGAGGCTCGCCGCAACGAGGATCGAAAGAGTCGAGCCGGGGCCGATCTGGAGCTGCCGCGAGGTACCGAAC
>JBGUDX010000143.1:0-4375 GCA_041821645.1 Acidobacteriota bacterium | reverse complement strand
GGGCGCTCGATCCCGAACCTGTCGCGGAGCTGGTCCGGGTCGGTGATGTCGAGACCGGTGTGCCCGAATCCGCGTACGTCGTGGCCTGCGTTCTCGGCAGCGAGCATGACGTCGCTACCCAGCATGCCCCGGGCTCCGGTCACCAGGAGCTTCATCAGATGATCTCGATCTCTGAGCGGTCCCCGACCAGCAGCCGGAAGGTCTTCGGCAGCCCCTCGGTGCGGACGACCCGCACGTCCCGCCCGAGCAGGCTGGCTTCCATGCGCGTGCCCAGATCCTCGACCGTGGCCCCGGAGAGCAGGATCGAGTGCTCGACCTCGGAGCGACGGATGGTCACGTCTTTTCCGATCGAGGTATACGGACCGATGTAGGCCTCTTCGATCTCCGCGTCGGCTCCGATCACCGCCGGCCCGCGCACCACGGATCCCCGCAGCACCGCTCCCGGCTCGATGATCACCCGGCCTTCGACCCGCGAGTCCTCCAGCGTGCCGTCGATCCGAGACTCGATCTCTTCGAGCACCAGCCGGTTCGCCTCGAGCATGTCATCGAGCTGGCCGGTGTCTTTCCACCAGCCATCGACGACCTCCGAGCGGACCCGACAGCCCCGGTCGATCAGGACCTGGATCGCCTCGGTGATTTCGAGCTCACCACGCCAGGACGGCTTCAGCGTGCGGGCCGCGTCCATGATCGAGGGTGAGAACAGGTAAACCCCGACCAGGGCCATGTTCGAAGGCGGATCTTTTGGTTTCTCGACCAGCCTCACCACGTGCCCGTCGTCGAGCTCGGCCACACCGTAAGAGCTGGGGTCGTCGACCGGTGTCAGCAGGATGATCGCTTCGGGGGAATCTTTCCGGAATGACTCGACAAGTCTCCCGAGCCCGTCGCGCAGAAGATTGTCGCCCAGGTACATCACGAACGGAGATCCGTCCAGGAACTGTTCGGCGGTGAGCACGGCGTGAGCCAGGCCGGCCGGCTCGTCCTGCTCGATGTAGGTGATCTCGGCCCCGAACTGCGAACCGTCGCCGACCGCTCGCCGGATCTCGTCACCGGTAACCGGGGCAATGACGATCCCGATCTCGGTAATCCCGGCGTCGACCAGGGCTTCAATCCCGTAGAAGAGAACCGGCTTGTTCGCCACCGGAACGAGCTGCTTGGCCGAGGTATGGGTGATCGGCCGGAGTCTCGTGCCCGCACCCCCCGAGAGAATCAGCCCTTTCAGTGGTTCCATTCGATGGAGGGTATAGACATATGATGCCGCGGGAAAGCCTGTGAAGCCTCCCTTGCGGGGCGTTTCGCCATGGCCGCCCAGGGCCTTCCAGCACCCGATGATCTCGACTGCCTACATACCGACCTTCAACGGCCGCGAGCGCCTCCGTCAGACGCTGCTCAGCATCAGGGGCCAGACCACGGAATGTGAGGTCGTGGTGGTCGACAACGCCTCCGATGACGGCACTTCGGACATGGTCCGGGCGGAGTTCCCGGAATGCCACCTGTTCGAGCTGAAAAGCAACCAGGGCTTCGGACGGGCGCTGAACGAAGCGATCGCCGCCACCGGCGACGGCCCGATCATGATCCTGAACAACGACGTCGTTCTCGAGCCCGATTTCGTCGAGCAGATGATGGCCGTTTACGACCGTGGCGCACCGGTGGTCTGCGGGGTGCTGATCCAGGCGGATGATCCCGGCCTGATCGACTCGGCCGGGGTGGTCGCCGACCGTCGCACCCTGATGGCGTTCGACTACCTCGAGGGACGCTCGGTCGGATCGGTGACCGACTCCGGTTCACCACTCGGAGCGACCGGCGGGGCGGCGCTCTACAAACGGGCCGCCTTCGACGCGGTCGGCGGTTTCGACCCCGAGATATTCGCCTACTACGAGGACCTCGACCTGGCCCTGCGGATGCGCTTGGCCGGCTACGTCCCGGCCCTCGCCCCGTTGGCCAGAGCGGCCCACCAGCGCTCCTCGACCCTGGGAGACCGCTCCGCCGACAAATACGCCCTGACCGGCTGGAGTCGCGGCTACCTGATTCGGCGTTACGGCGTGATGCGGTCACCGAACGGCTTCATCCGGACTCTGGTCGCCGAGACCGTGGTCGGCCTCGGACAGCTGGTGCTCGATCACACCGCCCAGGGCATCCGGGGCAGGTTCCGGGGCTGGCGGGCGGCCCGGGGGCTGCCGCCCCGGCCGCTGCCGCCGGACGGGCTGGACGAATTCTCCTTCCGGGCGGCGATCAAGGCCCGGGTTTCGCGCTATCTCTGAGCAGATTCCTGGTCCGGAGTTACGGCAGGTACTCAGGGAAGCTTGGTCAGGGCCTCATTGATCGCCTTCGCCCAGGGCCGGTCGGCCGCAACCAGGGAGGCGTGCTGATCTATGGACCTGTGGGCCAGATCGATCCGGCGGTCGGGATCGGAACCGACCTCCCGGAGCAGACGGGCCAGCTCGGCTGGGCGGTCTACAGCGAAGTAGAGCCCGGCCTCGCCGGCAGTCTCGCGGTGGGGCGGGATGTCGCTGACCAGGACCGGGAGCCCGGCGGCCATGCCCTCGGTCACCGGGAGGCCGTAGCCCTCATAGGAGGAGGGGCAGACGGTCCCGGCCACCCCGGCCCGAAGCTCGCTGAGCCGCTCGTCGGAAACCCACCCGAGCAGGTCGAAACGGTCGGTGACCCCGGCCTCTCGGCTGGCCCGGCGCACCTCGTCGCCGTAGTCATCATTACCTTCGGTGTCACCGACGCAGAGGATCCGTATCTCTTCCCCGGGCCCGTCTCCGGCGGCTCCGGTCTGTGCGAGGGCGGCGATCGCGGTCTCGATCCCCTTGTACTTGCGCAGCGCGCCGACCAGCAGGAAAGTGGCCGGGTTATCGCGCAACCGCTTGTCCGGGACCGGCTCGATGTCGTCGGGCTGCTGCGAGACCAGCGCCACCGGGCAGACCGGTTTCAGGTGATGCGCGATCTCGTTCCGGGAGAAGTCGGAGATGGTCAGGATGTAGCGCGCCCGCCGGGCACCGCCTCGCATCACCTTCCGGTAATAGACACGCTCGAGGCCGGCCGACGCGGTCTCGGGCGCGGCCAGCCGCCGGACATCATGGACCACGAACAGGAGTGGCGAGCGCCCCCAGACCGGTGCCTGGTCGCCGGGGCTGAGCAGCAGCGTGGCCGGCCCGGTGGCCAGCGGGGCGATCGTCTGCTGAAAAAGGATCCGTAGCGACCGTGGCCGGCTCCGGGCCAGCGGGGTCCGGAACCTGGTGCCCTCCGGGAAGCAGGGCCGGAGCTCATCGACGACCTCGCGGGAACAGCGGACCTCGATCGGCAGCCCGACCGGGTCGGATCTGAGGCTTTCACCGAGCTCGGCCACCCGGCGGCCTATCCCGGAGAAGCGGGGCGCGACCTGAAGACCATCGATCAGGATCCGTTTGAGCGGCGGATCGCGACGCAGTCCGATCGCCATCGAGAAGATGACCAGCGGCAGGATCCAGCCCGAGCTGAAGGTGATCGCGTTGGCAAGGTCGCCCCGGATGAGCTCGAACGAGGTCCAGAAGACGGTCGCGGCGACGATCGGTTCGACCAGGCGCGGGGCCCGCCGGGCCAGAAAGGCGTCGGCCAGCATCACCGCCGCGCCGAGCAGTCCCATGATCAGAATCGCACCGACCGGTCCGAAGTTGTAATCGGCCTCGGCTACAAGCGGTGTCGCAAAGGAGACGTTCTGCTTGGTCGCATTGGGAAACACCCGCCGGGTGAACTCGTCGCCGAAACCCTGGCTCTTGTCCGGGTAGACGAACCTCGGCACCGGTTTCAGCATGCCCTGGGCGAACGAGTTCGGGATTTCGAGCTGGTCGCGGTTCTCCTCGATCAGCATGGTCCAGCTGAAACTGGCGATCTGGCTGGCGTAGAGGTCCCGCCACTGGTCCGGCTGCACTCTTTCCAGCGAACCGCCGAGCGTGATCTTTCCGGTGCCGCTCGCCTCGTTGCGAATTCCCTGGGTCAGACCGATCGCGAAGACGCCGAGCAGGACGATCGCTACGACCTGCCGCAGGTTGACGTAGCGATTGCCGATCAGGATCGCCAGAAAGATCACCCCGAGCGCGATCGCGAAGCCCCGTTGCCCGGTCGGGGCCAGCAGACCGACGAAAACCGCGGCCGTGACCAGCGGAAACAGGAACTCCCGGGGGGCGGCCTTGCGGCCGATCATCCCCTGAACCCAGAGGCCGAAGCCGGGAACGGCGAACGTACCGAGCAGCAGCAGGTAGGTGCCGCCGATCCAGAACGACTTGAAGCTGTCGAACAGGTCGTCGACCGGGAACTGGGTCAACACGAACCGGATCAGGGCGGCGATCACACCGATGAAACCGAGCACCACCAGAACTTTTCCGGCCCGCTCGAT
>JBGUDX010000142.1:0-4439 GCA_041821645.1 Acidobacteriota bacterium | reverse complement strand
CCAGAAGGCACCACTGCTGGGTGAAGCCTCCGATCTGCTGACCTTCTGAGGCCGGGCCGGACGACGCCGGCAGGGTACGAGTCGACCAGGCATGAGCTCGAGTAGCTCTGGCCGCGACTGTCGTCCGGCGGGGTGATCCTGATCGACGACTATGGCGAGTGGGCCGGCGGCCGTCAGTTCTTCGGATCCCGGGCTGCCGCCGCGGCGATGGCGCCGCAGTCCCGGAGCTGATCGCCAGATTCCGGGACAGCCGCGGCTACCTGCTGCCGGTACCGGGAGCCGGGCTCAACCCTGCGCAGGTCGTAAAAGCGGAACCTGCCGTCTTCGCTGGTCAGGGGATTCATCCTGGTCAGACGGGTCGCTCTGGAAGTGACCGATTGGGCTTCTCCGGGTTTGAAGCCGAAACCGTCCAGCCAGAGGCCGTTGAATCCGATCGCCCGGGCGGCGTAGATCTTCTTTCTGAGGCTCAGGCCTTCGAGACAGGCCGAAAGATCTGCCGACCGGCCCTTCATCCCACCGTAGCTCCAGCGCAGGTTGCGGGAGTGGTGGTATCCGCGCATCGGGTCGTAGTCGGTCATTCGGCCCGGCGGAGGGAAGCCTTCCGGGTATTCCAGGTAGGGCAACTGGAAAACGGCCGAATCCTTCGGTAGCGCCCGTTCGATCCCGGCCACGAATTCCGCGTCCCGCTGATACTCGGCTGCAAGCGCCGAATGGTCGAATTGCTTCGGCCAGCGGGCCGGCGTTTGGTCGTAGAGGCCGATTGCGAGCACGGCGAAACCCGCCAGCAGGACTAAGGCCCGCCCGTGGCGAATCCCGCGGATCCGCCCGAGCAGCCGGTCGGAAAGCAGGCAGAAGCCGAGCAGGGCGAAGAAGGCGATCAGGATTGAAAGCCGGTTCCAGCTGCGGAACTGATCGGTTACTCCAAGGGCGATCAGCATTGAGGCTCCGCCTATCGTTGCCACCAGGAAGGTGACGATCACCGCTGTGCCGGCCCGGCTCTCCAGCGGCGTAGACCATCGTTTTCGCGAGATCGCCGCGCTCCCGGCAGCGGCCAGCAGGAACAGCAGCCCGATCACTCCGAACAGTCCCAGCGACTGCGCGTCTTCGCTGGGAATGTCGGTTTCGTCGAGGTATCGCGCCTTGAGTTCTGCCAGGGGCTCCAGCCGGTGGTTGGTGGCCGGCAGGACGAGTTGAGTCAGACTCAGACCGTAGCGTTCGTTTTCGACGGCGCTGCGCCCCGAGATTTCCGGATTCCTGCCGTGTTCAGCGCGATAGGCGAAGGTCTCGGCAAGTCCCGCGGCGAGCAGCACCGCGATCAGGATCGCCGCGAAGACGCCACCGGCCGTGCTTCTGAGGTCGCCGGTGCCGACCAGCACCACCAGAGAGACCGCGACCAGGATGATCGCCGAGTAGGCGGCGTAGTAGCTCGGACCGGTGGCGATCAGCAGGCAGAGCAAGACGGTGACGAAGAGAATCCGCCGCTGGCCACGCTCGCCCCGCAGGGCGGCACGCGTGAACCCGAGGGACGATCCGTCCAGGACCTTGGCGATGAGGTAGCCGGCCATCGGGATTACCCAGTAAGCGGAGAGGAAGAGGTGGGATTCGCCCCGCCAGAAGTGGTAGGGGAGCAGCGAAAAGAGCACCCCGCCGACGATTGCGACCGGCCCGCTCACTCCGAGCGCCCGCATCGCCCACCATGCCGAAATCGAGGCCATTGGGAAACTCGCCAGCCAGTAGATGTTCATGGCCAGCGGCGCGTCGTCGGTGAACAGCCCGATCAGGCGAATCTTGAGGAACTCGAGCGGCGCGACCTGGGGGAACTCGGAGATCTGACTCGAGAACGGAGCGCCGAGATCCGGATTCAGGTTGGCGGATCCGTGTTCGAGAATGCTCTTGACGTAGCTCAGGTCGAAGAGCGCGTCCCAGTAGTACTCGAGCGGGACGGTCAGGTCCGCCTTCCAGATTCGGATCGCGATCAGGGCCAGGACCAGCGAGATGCCGCCGGCGAGAGCACCTTCCGCCGCCCGGCTGCGGATCAGTCGGCTGACCTGATGACTCAACGTCCCCGGACTGCCGTTATCAACAGGCTGACCGCCAGCTTGGCGGCGATCCCCAGATAGACGGCTAGATTGAGCCAGCCTGGGTTGTCGGGTGCGTCGAAGCGGCGGTAGAAGCGGCCCATCCCGCGGTGGAAGGCGATCTCCTGACGGGGGCGCCTGCGCGCCGGGCTCGACCCTCCCTTGACGTGGACGACGGTGGCCGCCGGATCGTAGAAGACACTCCGGCCGGCGCGCCAGAAGCGGCGGCACCAGTCGAGGTCCTCCATGTAGAGCCAGTAGCCCTCGTCGAGCAGCCCCGCCTCGGCCACCGCTTCGCGCCGAACCAGCATGAAGGCGCCATTGACCGCATCGACCTCGCCCGGACGGTCGTCGTCGAGATCGGTGGCCCGGTACTGCGTGAGGGCCTTCGGGGCTCCGGGGATCCGGCCCATTCCGGTGAAGTGGGCCACCGCGCCGATCGGGGTCGGGAACGACCGCTTACAGGCATGGTCGAGTTCGCCCGACTCGGTGACCAGCCTGCAGCCGACCATGCCGATCGCCGGGTCGCCTTCGAGCCGGTCCAGGCAGGCGTCCAGTGCCCCGGCCGAAACCTCGGTGTCGGGGTTGAGCAGCAGCAGTGCCGGAGCCTCGCTTTCGGCCAGGATCAGGTTGTTTGCGGCCGAGAACCCGATGTTGTCCTGCCTGACAAGGTGGACCTCGGGGAATTCCCGCTCGACCATGTCGGGAGTGGAATCGGTGCTGCCGCTGTCGACGACGGTCACCCTCATCTCGCGGGAAGGGGGATTCTCTGCGAGCGAACTCAGACAGCGCCGCAGCAACCGTTCGGCCCCGTGGCTCACGACGATCACCTCGATTCCGGGCCCGGCCGAGGGCCCGGCCCCGGGAGTCAGGTCGGCGTCGGGCACCGGACCGGTCTCAGAACGCGCCGTGCCCGCGAATCACGGCGGCGGGAGTCCGCAGCAGAATCGAGATGTCGCCGGAGATCGTCATGTTGTCGAGGTAGTCGCGCTCCAGCGCGAGCCGTTCCTCGAAGCTGAGCGTGCCCCGGCCGGCCACCTGCATCGGACCGGTCAATCCGGGTTTGACCGTCAGCCGCTGGCGCTGGCGCTCGTCGTAGAGGGCTACCACCGCCTCTTCTTCGGGGCGTGGTCCGACGAGCGACATCTGGCCGAGCAGCACGTCGATGAACTGCGGTACCTCGTCGAGGCTGGTCCGCCTGAGCACCTTGCCGGCCCTGGTTATCCGCGGGTCGTTTTCGATCTTGAAGACGGGTTCGTCAAGTGCGTCAAGATCGACCAGCTCGTCTAGCCTCTCCTCGGCGTCGGCGACCATGGTGCGCAGTTTGTACATCTCGAACCGCCTGCCGTCTTTGCCCACCCTGACCTGACGGAAGAAGACCGGCCCCGGGGAGTCGAGCTTTATCAACAAAGCCGAGATCAGCAACAGTGGTGAGGCCAGGATCAGCAGTGAACCCGAGACGAAGATGTCCAGAGCGCGCTTGATCGCCAGGGTCGAGCGGGTCGGGAAGCTGTAATGGAAGTCGAGCATCGGGACTTCCCCGACCCGGCTCAACTCGGTGGCGGGCCCGAGCACCTCGTGTTTCGCGGGGACCATCGTGACGGCGATCTGGGCTTCGTGACACGAGTTGATGATCGAGCCGATTGACTTGGAGTCGAGCTCTTCGTCGCAGATGACCACGCGTGATACCGAATGCCTTCGGGCGGCACCGGTGAGTTCATCGATATCGCCGAAGTAGCTGACTCCGCAGGAGGCCGGGCCGGGGCCTTCAGTGTCCGGGGCCGGAGCCACGAACCCGGACAGTTCGATGCCGGCGCCACCCTGCTCGATCAGCCGCCTCGAGACCAGTTCGGCTTTGGGGCCCGAGCCGACCAGGATGGTCCGGTCCGGTCCCGAGACCCTGCGGTAGAAGAACCGGACGAGTGCCCGGAATACGATCACCAGGAACACGGTGAACCCGCCGACCAGGATGATGGTCGAGCTCGGCAGGATCGGGGCCCGAAAGATCATCGAGGTCAGCTTGACCAGCACGACCGTAATCGCCGCGGTGGCCAGGATCGTCGGGATCTCGTCGAATGTGCTGTGCCGGATGCGACGCTGGTCGCGGTCGTAGAGGTCGTTGATCTTGGCGATGAAGATCCAGACCGGGATGCTCAGGAAGACCCAGACCAGGTTGTCCGCGGTGAACTGCTCGTCGGCGGTGAACCCGTCGATGACGGCCGTGATGCCGATCGCGATCAGGATCGCCATCGTGTCCGAAACGGCGAGAGTCCACCGCAGCAGGCGCTGCCTGACCGACCAGAGGTCGGACTGAACCCCGGCCGCGGTCGCGCCCTGGGTTTCGGAGTCGATTCTCTTGTC
>JBGUDX010000141.1:0-4481 GCA_041821645.1 Acidobacteriota bacterium | reverse complement strand
CTGGACCTCATGCGCTCACTGCTGGTGACGCCGGAGGGGCGCAACGCCATGGTTGGCGTGGTTCGCAATATCCAGAACGCCTTTTCCCGCCTGGAGGCGATGCCGGTGGTGACGCCGCCGACGAAGAGGGTGCCACCGTTGACGTCGTGCTGACCGAGGTCGGCGAGAAGAAGGTCCCGGTGATCAAGGTCGTACGTGCCGCCACCGGACTTGGCCTCAAGGAAGCCAAGGCCCTGGTCGACGAGGCTCCCAAGCCGGTCAAGGAAGGCATCGAGAAGGACGAGGCCGAGAAGCTCAAGTCCGAGCTCGAAGAGGCCGGCGCCACCGCCGAGCTGAAGTAGAGAGGTATTTCGGCTCCAGGTCACCCCGGGTTTTCCGGGCGTGGCCTGGGTTCGATGTTCTGAAGCCCGCCTGGGCTTCACTCTGTGCTATTTTTTGTGGCTGCGCGAAGTTGCCCCGGCCAGACCCTTCTTCCGTACCCGTTCACGTGAATCACTGACCCCCTGAGGAGTTGCCAACCTTGGCACGCCCGATTGCCGCACCCGTTGTCCGTAGAAATTTCTCCCGACTCGAAACCCCCCTCGAAGCACCCCATCTGATTGACATCCAGCGCCGCTCGTTTGAGGAGCTGACCGATCCGAAAACCGGCATGCTGCGGACGACGATCGATGACATCTCCCCGATCGAGGATTACACCGGGAACCTGGCCATAGTCTTCGGCGGGTTTGAGTTCGACGAGCCCGGCCACACGCTGGCCGAGTGTCGCGAGCGCGATCTCACCTACTCGCGGCCGATCAACGTGACCATCGCCTTCCAGAACCGGGAGACCGGGGAAATCCGCGAGCAAAACGTGTTCATGGGCGACTTCCCCTGGATGACCGAGCGCGGCACTTTCGTGATCAACGGCACCGAGCGGGTCGTCGTGACCCAGCTGGTCCGCTCGCCCGGCGCCTACGTGATGGCGCCGAAGGACCCGGCGAAGCAGGTTTTCACCGCCAACCTGATGCCGGCCCGCGGTTCCTGGCTGGAACTGGAGATCGACAAGAAGGGCCGGGTGTACGTCCGGATCGACCGCAAGCGCAAGCTGCCGATCACCGTTCTCCTGCGTTCGATGGGATACGTCTCCAACGAGCAGATCCTCGACCTGTTCGACAACTCGGTCTACATCCAGCAGACGATCGCCGCCGACACCGAGGCGACCAGCAGCGAAGAGGGTGCCCTGATCGAGCTGTTCAAGAAGCAGCGCCCCGGCGAGCCGCCCTCGGTCGACGCCGCCCGCGGCCTGCTCGAGCAGCTGTTCTTCGATTCCAAGCGCTACGACCTGACCCGGGTCGGCCGCTACAAGCTGAACGCCCGGCTCGGGCTCGACATCGACCTCGACAACCGGGTCCTGACCCACGACGACATCATCGCCCTGATCAAGGAACTGGTCAGCCTGCCGAAAATGCTCGGCATCCCGGAAGAGATCGACGAAGAGAACCCGATCAAGGATTATGCGGCCGAGGCCCTGACCTACCCGCGCGAGAACGTCTCCGACCACCTCGACGAGTACGAGCACTTCGGCAACCGCCGGCTGCGCACGGTCGGTGAGCTGATCCAGGAAGCGTTCCGGATCGGCCTCTACCGGATGGAGCGGGTCGTGCGGGAACGCCTGACGACCGAGGATTCCGACGCGATCACCCCGCAGACGATCATCAACATCAGGCCGGTTGTCGCGGCGCTGAAGGAGTTCTTCGGCTCCTCGCAGCTCTCGCAGTTCATGGACCAGAACAACTCGCTGGCCGGACTGACCCACCGCAGGCGGCTCTCGGCGCTCGGCGCCGGCGGCCTGACCCGTGAGCGGGCCCCGATCGAGGTGCGCGACGTGCATCCGACGCATTACGGGCGTATGTGCCCGATCGAGACCCCGGAGGGCCCGAACATCGGCCTGATCGGCTCGCTCTCGGCCTATGCGCAGATCTCGGAGCATGGCTTCGTGACCACCCCGTACCGGGTCGTCAAGAAGGGCAAGATCACCGACGAGGTGGTCCACCTCGACGCCACCCAGGAAGAAGACCAGGTGATCGCCCAGGCGAGCGCCGAAGTCAATCCCAAGACCAAGAAGCTGGTCGGCCCCAGCATCTTCTGCCGGGCAGGCGACGGCGACTGGATAAACGCAGAGCCGGAGCAGGTCGACCTGATGGACGTCTCGCCGACCCAGATCTGGTCGGTCGCGACCGCGCTGATCCCGTTTCTCGAGCACGACGACGCCAACCGGGCGCTGATGGGCTCGAACATGCAGCGCCAGGCCGTGCCCCTGATGCGGCCTGATCCGCCGCTGATCGGGACCGGCATGGAGCGGCGCGCCGCGATCGACACCGGCGACGTGATCCTGGCCACCAGTGACGGCGAGGTTTCCTACGTCGATGCCGAGGAGATCCAGGTCAAGCACGGTTCCTCGACTGACAAGTACCCGCTGTTCAAGTTCATGCGCTCCAACCAGGGCACCCTGATCCACCAGCGGCCGATCGTCAAGCTCGGCCAGAAGGTGAAGGCCGGCGACGTGCTGGCCGACGGTTCTTCGACCGGTGGCGGCGAGGTCGCACTCGGCAAGAACTGCATGGTCGCCTTCATGTCCTGGGAGGGCTACAACTTCGAGGACGCGATCATCCTCTCCGAGCGACTGGTCAAGGAAGACGAACTCACCTCGATCCACATCGAGGAATACGAGATCGACGCCCGCAACACCAAGCTCGGCGACGAGGAGATCACCCGCGACATCCCGAACCGCTCGGAAGAGAGCCTGCGCAATCTGGACGAGCGCGGGATCGTGAGGGTCGGGGCCGAGGTCGTCTCCGGCGACCTGCTGGTCGGAAAGGTCACGCCGAAGGGCGAGACCGAGCTGACCGCCGAGGAAAAGCTGATCCGGGCGATCTTCAAGGAGAAGGCCCGCGAGGTCCGCGATACCTCACTCAAGGTCCCGCACGGCGAAGGCGGTGTGGTGATCGACGTGATGACCTTCAGCCGCGACGACGAGGACGATCTGCCCCCCGGCGTGAACGACCTGGTCCGGGTATACGTCGCGACCAAGCGCAAGATCTCCGAGGGCGACAAACTCGCCGGCCGCCACGGCAACAAGGGCGTGATCTCGAAGATCGTGCCCGAGGAGGACATGCCCCACCTGGCCGACGGAACCCCGGTCGACGTGATTCTCAACCCGCTGGGCGTTCCCAGCCGTATGAACATCGGCCAGATCATGGAGACCCACCTCGGGTGGGTCGCCGGCAACGGCTGGTACGACGACGGCTCCGAGGCCTACAAGGAACGGGGCAAGACCCGCGACCGGGTTTACGTGTCGACCCCGGTATTCGACGGCGCCTCGGTCGAGGACGTCGACAACGCGCTGGTCGGCTGGGCCGAAGAGCACGGCGATGAGCGCGGCATCGACATGGGAATCGACATGAGCGAGCGCCCCGGGGCCCGGTGCTCCGGTTCGGTCCAGCTCTACAACGGCCGCACCGGTGAGCCCTACGAGGGCAAGGTCACGGTCGGATACATGTACATCCTCAAGCTGCACCACCTGGTCGACGACAAGATCCACGCCCGTTCGACCGGGCCTTACTCGCTGGTCACCCAGCAGCCGCTCGGCGGCAAGGCCCAGTTCGGCGGTCAGCGCTTCGGCGAGATGGAGGTCTGGGCGCTGGAGGCTTACGGCGCGGCCTACACCCTGCAGGAGATGCTCACGGTCAAGTCCGACGACACGGTCGGACGGGTCAAGGCCTACGAGGCGATCGTCAAGGGCGAGAACATCCCCGAGCCGTCGATCCCGGAGTCGTTCAAGGTGCTGCTCAAGGAGATGCAGGCGCTTTCACTGGACGCCAACGTGGTCTCCGAGGAAGGGGTCGGGCAGCTGGCCGAGGAGGAGGACGACCTGCTCCAGGCCGCCCAGGACCTCGGAATGGACCTGACCGAGGTCAGGGCCGACGATTCGAATGGCGCCGCGGATGAAGCGGTCGAGAGCAAGGCGAGTGATGCCGATGCCGATGGCGATACCAAGGCAGAGGAAGCGGGTGTAGAGAATGAGTAACGTGATTGACATCAACAACTTCGACGCGATCGAGATCGGTCTCGCTTCGTCGAAGAAGGTCCGGTCCTGGAGCTGGGGCGAGGTGCTCAAGCCGGAGACGATCAACTACCGGACCCTGAAGCCGGAAAAGGACGGGCTCTTCTGCGAGCGCATCTTCGGTCCGACCAAGGACTGGGAGTGCTACTGCGGCAAGTACAAGCGGGTCCGCTACAAGGGCATCGTCTGTGAGCGCTGCGGGGTCGAGGTGACCCGGTCGAAGGTCCGCCGTGAGCGCATGGCGCACGTCGACCTGGCCGCACCGGTCTCCCACATCTGGTTCTTCAAGGGCGTTCCCTCGCGGATCGGCTACCTGATCGACATGGCGCCAAAGGAGCTGGAGAAGGTTCTCTACTTCGCTGCTTCGATGGTCACCTGG
>JBGUDX010000140.1:0-4502 GCA_041821645.1 Acidobacteriota bacterium | reverse complement strand
GGGCTGCCCGGAAGTCTGTCGCCCAGCGATCGAGGAAATCGCTGCGGGCCGGTGTGAGTATCCGGACCTCGGTACCGGACCCGTCGGCGTCGAGGTCGAGCTCTTTGGTGATTCGCTCGATTGTCACCGGATCCTCGAGTGCGAAGCCGCTCACGACCAGCAATCGGCGCCCGGACCGATCATCCGGAGGTTCGCCGATCGGTTCGTCGGGAATCGCCAGGAAGGTCAGGATCACCCCTCCGACCAGCATCAGGCCGAGCAGGGAGATTCCGAGGCCGGGTGCGCCGGCGGCGAAGGTCAGGGCGACCACGCCGAGGAGGCCCGCCATCAGCACCGGTACCTGCCACGACTTCATCTGGTCACCGTATCGCCCGGGATCCGGTGTGCCGCGATTCGTGATCCCCCGGGGCGGCCGGCCCGGGCGACGCTGGGGCTGGACTGTACGGTTCGGGAATGAGCGAAAGCCTGGACAAAGCCGTATCCGCCGTGGTTCGCGACTGCCTGGGGGTCAAGGCCGGGGAAGAGGTATTGGTCGTCTGCAATCCGGCCACCGGCGGGCTCGGCGAGGCGATGCGGGCCGAGGCCGAGGCCGCGGGCGCCGAGGCGGTGCTGGCGGTGATGAGTGAGCGCGATTCCCACGCCGGAGAGCCTCCGGAGTCGATCGCCGAGGCGATGGTCGCGGCCGACGTTCTGCTGGCTCCGACCGTGCAGTCCCTTTCCCATACTGCGGCCCGCAAGCGGGCCAGCGAGTCCGGAACCAGGACCGCGACCCTGCCCGGGGCGACCGAGGAGATGCTGGCCCGGGTCATGTCCGACGACATGGCCGAGTTACGTCGCCGCGGCGGGCGCGTCGCGGAAATCCTCGACCGGGGCACCGAGGCCCGGATCACCTGTGACCACGGCAGCGATCTGGTGCTCGGTCTCGAAGGCCGTGAAGCGATCGCTGATGCGGGCGAGCTGACCGCCACCGGGGCGTTCGGCAACCTGCCCTGCGGCGAAGGCTTCATCGCTCCGGCCACGGCCGAGGGAGTGCTGATCGTCGACGGGTCGATCGCCGGCGTCGGCAGGGTCGGCGAACGGGTACGGCTGACCGTGGCCGACGGCCACCTGATCCAGGCGACCGGGCCGGAAGGCGAGCAACTGATGGAGCTTCTGACCGTCCACGGCCCGGACGGGACCAACGTCGCCGAACTCGGCATCGGGACCAATTCGAAGGCGATCCTGACCGGCAACATCCTCGAGGACGAAAAGATCTTCGGCACAGCCCACATCGCCTTCGGGGCGTCCGCGGCGATCGGCGGCAACGTCCAGGTACCGGTCCACCTCGACGTGGTCTCACTGCGACCTGAAGTGACCATTGACGGCACCCCGCTCGTATTCGAGGGCAGGCTGCTTGTTTGAGCCTGCTGGCCGTCCCCAACCTGTCCGAGGGCCGCGATTTCGCCGTGCTGGACCGGCTCCAGGACTCGCTCGGCACCGATGTTGAGCTGCTCGACCTGCATACCGACATCGACCACAACCGGGCCGTCTTCACCGTGGCCGGGGCGGCGCCGGACCTGGAGCGCTCGATGCTGGCTCTGGCGGGGGCCGCGGCCAGGGAGATCGAGATGCCGGAATGGTCAGGCATACACCCGGCGATCGGGGCGCTCGACGTCTGCCCGATCGTCTGGGTGGCCGGGCAGGACCGGGAGCCGGCGGGTGAGTGCGCCCGGTCGGTCGCCGCCGGGATCGGCGAGCTCGGGATCCCCGTATTTCTGTACGGCGAACTCGCCACCGACCCGGAGCGGCGGGAGCGGGCCTGGTTTCGCTCAGGCGGACTCGACCGCCTCTGGGAGCGGATGGTGGCCGGCGACCTGACTCCGGACTTCGGCCCGGACCGACCCCATCCGAGGGCCGGGGCGGTCCTGGTCACGGCGCGACCGCCGCTGGCCGCGTTCAACCTCGAACTCGATAGCGACGACCTCGCTCTGGCGAAGAGGATCGCGGCCGCGGTCCGGGAGGGAGAGGATCGCTCGGGCCTGCCCGGCGTCCGGGCGATCGGGCTGGTGCTCTCGACCGGCCGGGCTCAGGTCTCAGTGAACGTGCACGACCCGATCTCGCTGCCGCTGGTCCGGGTGGTGGACTCGGTCAGGGAGAGGGCCGCGGAGGCGGGAGCCGAGGTCGCTGCCGCTGAGCTGGTCGGCATGGTCCCCGAACGGGCCCTCGAGGGCTACCCCGAGGACCTGCCTATCCGGGATTTCGATCCGGCCCTGCGGGTTATCGAGCGTCGGCTCGAACAGGGCTGAGTTTCGGGTCGGCCCGGGGTGGCGGCCGCCGCCGGCCCGGTCGATCGCCCGGCGGCGGATCGTCTGATCGCCCGGCGGCCGAACGGTCCCGACCGGTACATTCCATCCGTGGCCCAGACCAAGAAGAAACGGAAAAAGAAGCAACGCGGAACCCAGGCCGGCAGTCTCGATGCCCGCAAGAAATCACGGCCCCGCAACCGGGCCGAGGCTCGCAGCCAGGCGAAGTCGGGCGGCGGCACCCGCTCCCGCGCACAGAAGGGTGACGCCCCGCCGACCTGGAAGAGCGCCGCGATCCGGGGAGCAATCGCCGCAGCCGTATTCATGGCGCTGCTGATGGTGGTCTTCGGCCGCTCGTTCACGGAGGCGATCCCGATCGGCGCATTCATGCTGGTCTTCTACATTCCGGCCGGCTACTACATGGACCAGATGATGTGGCGACGGCGCGAGCGGGCCAAGATCCGGGCCGGCGCAAAGAAATGACAAGCCCCGAGACCCGGATTCTTGGCACCACGGTCGGGCCCGTGGCCGAGAATTCATTCCTGGTCTGGAAAGAGGGCACCGGCAGGGCGGTCATGATCGACCCCGGTGACGAGCCTGACCGCCTGATGCAGCCACTGGCTGAGCGCGGGCTTGCTCTCGAGGCGATCCTGTTGACCCACTGTCACTTCGACCACATCGGCGCGGTCGCGCCAGTGGCCCGGGCGACCGGGGCCCCGGTCTACTGCCCGGAAATCGAAGTCCCACTGCTGGCCGACATCATGGCCTACGTGCCGTGGCCCGGTATCGGGCCATACGAGAGCTATGACGCCGACCACACGGTTTCCGGCGCAGAGCACCTTTCCCTGGCCGGCCTCGAGTTCGACATCCTGTTCACCCCGGGGCACAGCCCGGGACACGTCAGCTACTCACTGCCCGAGGCATCGGCGCTCTTTTCCGGCGACGTGATCTTCCAGAATTCGGTCGGCAGGGTCGACCTGCCGGGCGGCGACTGGGACACCCTGCTCGAATCGATCAAGTTGTTGGTCGAAAGCCATCCCCCCGAGACCGCGGTCTACCCCGGCCACATGGGGGAGACCACGCTTTCGGCCGAACTGGAGAGCAACCCTTTCCTGGCTGAGATCCCTCACTGAGATGGCAGCGGAGTTCAAAGCCCCGCGCGGCACGTTCGACGTGCTGCCGGACCAGATGCCTGCCCGCAGACGGCTGCTCGACACGGCCGGGCGGATCTTCGCCCGGGCCGGCTACCGCGGCATCATCACTCCGGACTTCGAGGATACGAGCCTGTTCGAGAGGGGCGTCGGCGAGTCGACCGACATCGTGCGCAAGGAAATGTTCACCTTCGAGGACAAGGGCGAGCGCAGCCTGACCCTGAGGCCGGAAGGCACCGCCCCGATATGCCGGGCCTACGTCGAGCACGGAATGCACAAGCTGCCGCAGCCGGTCAAGCTCTCCTACGCCGGTCCGTTCTTCCGCCATGAGCGCCCCCAGGCCGGCCGCTACCGCCAGTTCCATCAGATCGGGGCCGAGGCGATCGGCAGCGATTCCCCGCTCGCGGACGTTGATGTGATCACGCTGCTCAGCGATCTGATCGACGAGATCGGAGTGCCCGGAGTCGAACTGCGGCTTGGCAGCCTCGGTTCGATAGAGGCGCGCAGGGAGTACCTGGAAGAGCTGAAGGCCCATCTGCGGGCCCGCTCCGGGGAGCTCTCCGACGATGTCGCCGATCGGATTGAGGTCAATCCCCTTCGCGCGTTCGATTCCGACGACGAAGGCACCAGGTCGGTGCTTGCCGACGCTCCGCTGCTGCTCGATCATCTGGACGAGGCCGATAGTGAGCACTTCGCCGAGGTTCAGCAACTGCTCGGTGCCGCGTCGATCGAGTTCACGATTGATCCGACCCTGGTCCGGGGTCTCGACTACTACACCCGGACGATCTTCTCGTTCGTCTGCGACCGGCTCGGCTCGCAGTCCGAGATCGGCGGCGGCGGCCGCTACGACGGTCTGATCGGCCAGCTCGGAGGACCGGATACCCCGGCGGTCGGCTGGGCGGCCGGGATCGAACGCATCCTGCTCGCCCTCGATGAACCGGTCGACCCCGCCCTTGTCGAGCACGATGAGGAAGATGTAGCCGGACTCCTGTCTCTCGGTGAACACCCTGGAGAAGTCGGCGAAGAGGGGGACCTTCGTGATGAAGCCCTGGACGTTCCGCGCGTCCAT
>JBGUDX010000139.1:0-4575 GCA_041821645.1 Acidobacteriota bacterium | reverse complement strand
CATCAAGGCGGACGAGAAATTCGAACGCCGTGATGTCGGAGTTGATGAGGCGATCGAGATCTTCCGTGACCAGGGCGAGGACTACAAAGTCGAGCTGATCGAGGACCTGGCTGAAGACGAAGGGGCGACGACTGTCTCGCTCTACCGCAACGGACCGTTCGAGGACCTCTGCCGTGGGCCCCATGGCCCGGGAACGAAACGGATCAAAGCGATCAAGCTGAGCTCGGTCGCCGGGGCCTACTGGCGCGGCGACGAGAACCGTCAGATGCTGACCCGGATCTACGGTACGGCCTTCTTTTCCAAAGACGACCTGGCCGATCACCTGGAGAGGATCGAGCAGGCCAAAGCCCGGGACCATCGCCGGCTCGGCCCGGAACTGGATCTGTTCATGCTCCGGGAGGAGGCCCCCGGGATGCCGTTCTGGCTGCCCAACGGGACCGTTCTGCTCGGCCTGGTCGAGAAAGAGGTGCGCGAGCAGCTGGATCGGCGCGGCTACCAGGAGATCGCGACCCCCCAGGTCATGGACGAAGCCCTGTGGCACCGATCCGGCCACTGGGAGAACTACGTCGATGACATGTACTTCATGGAGGTCGATGAGCGCCGCTTCGCGCTCCGGCCGATGAATTGTCCGGGCGCCTGCCTGGTCTACGGCGCCGACCGGCACTCCTACAGGGACCTCCCCCTGCGGCTGGCCGAATTCGGGCAGGTCACCCGGAATGAACGGGAAGGCGTCCTGCACGGGCTGCTGCGGGTCAGGGCGTTCACTCAGGACGATGCCCACGTCTACTGCACCGAAGACCAGATCGAGTCGGAGGTGACCGAGATCTGCGAAGCGATCGATGAGCTGTATTCGCGGTTCGGCTTCGACGATGTCAAGGTCGAGCTCTCGACCAGGCCGGAAAAGGCGATGGGCTCAATCGAGCAGTGGGACCGGGCCGAGGCGACGCTGAAGTCCGCTCTGGACGGTCAGGACCGCGAGTACTCGATCAACCCCGGTGACGGCGCCTTCTACGGCCCGAAGATCGACTTCCACGTGACTGACGCCCTGGGCCGCTCCTGGCAGCTTGGCACCTGCCAACTCGACTTTCAGATGCCCGAGCGTTTCGAGCTCACCTACACGGACGCCGACGACGAGCGCCACCGTCCGGTGTTGATCCACCGGGCCCTGCTCGGCTCGATGGAACGGTTCGCGGGGATCCTGATCGAGCACTACGCCGGCCGTTTCCCGGCCTGGCTGGCTCCGGTCCAGGCGATGATCGTGCCGGTCGCCGATCGGCACATCGAGTACGGAAAAGAGATCGCCGAAGACCTGCGTGCCAGGGGGGTGAGGGTCAAGGTCGAGGAGCGGTCGGAATCGGTCGGCAAGAAGATCCGGGCGGCCGAACTGGGGCGCTACCCGTACATGCTCGTCGTCGGTGACCGCGAGGTCGAGGCCGGCGAGATCTCGGTGCGATCGCATGAAGATGGCGAACTGGGATCAATGGATGTCGGCAAGTTCTGTATGCTGCTGGACACTTGATCCGCAGCACGAAACAGAATTGCGCGCAGACCGGCACGCCTTTGCCTTCAACTCCGGTCACCTCGTCCACTTGAATCTCGCCTTGGCTGTTATCTAGTGCCGATTCCGCGCAGGTTCGATCGGCGTCCGCCAGAACGGGATTCGACTCGTACCAACGAGCGCATCCGCGTGCCGAAAGTCAGGCTGATCGGCGCCGACGGAGAACAGGTGGGAATCGTCAATACCGACGACGCGCGCCAGATGGCCCGCGAAGCCGACCTCGACCTGGTCGAAGTGGCCGCCGGCGCCAAGCCCCCGGTCGCCAGACTGCTCGACTACTCGAAGTACAAGTACGAGCAGGATCAGAAGGCGAAAGCCGCCCGCAAGCACCAGACTCAGGTCAACGTTCGGGAGATCAAGCTGCGGCCGAAGATCGCCGACAACGACTACAACACCAAGAAGGGCCACGTCACCCGGTTCCTGAAGGGGGGCGACAAGGTGAAGGTGACGATCATGTTCCGCGGGCGCGAGCAGGCTCATCCCGAGCGGGGCCGCGATCTGCTCGAGCGGTTGTTCCAGGACCTCGACGGCCTGGCCGTGGTCGAATCGAAGCCGCTCCAGGAAGGCCGCAACATGAGCATGCTGCTCGGCCCCTCGAAGGAAGCGGCCAAGGAAGCCACCCAGGATGCGAAGAAGGCCGGGCCGAAGGGCGATTCCAAGCCGAAGCCCGAGGCCGATTCAGGGCCGAAGGTCGATTCCGGGGCTGAGACAGAGACTGAAGGGTCGGCAGAGAAGGCCAAGGCCGAGCCAGAGGCTGAGGCCAAGGCCGAGCCAAAAGCAGAGCCCAAGGCCGAGCCAAAAGCAGAGGCCGAGGCCGAGAAGGAATCCGAAGCCAAAGCTGAGCCCGAGCCCGAGCCCAAGGCCGAAGCCAAGAACTAGCTTGTAGCGAGGACCATCGTGGGCCGGTCCGTCGGCCCCGGGGGTCCAGCGTTCGGCCGGGCCGGAACCTGGCTATCCGGGGGAGTCGGCGATCAGGTCGGCTATCCGGTGGGCCGCCCTGCCGTCCCAGAGTGGGGGCGGAGAGGAGGCCCGGTCGCCGCGGTCGGCGATCATCGCGGGGATTTCGGCTATGCGCGCCGGATCGAGGCCGAGCAGGACATTCGTCCCCTGATCGACGGTCACCGGTCGTTCGGTGTTGTCGCGCAGGGTGAAACAGGGGACTCCGAGGTAGGTCGTCTCCTCCTGGATTCCGCCGGAGTCGGTCAGGACCGCTCCGGCATCCGCTTCGAGCGAGAGGAACTCCAGGTAGCCGACGGGATCGAGCAGGTGGAGGCCCGAGCCGACGGCGGCGTTGGTCGCAAGACGTTCCCTGGTCCGCGGGTGGACCGGAAACAGGACCGGCATCTCAAGGGCGATCCGGTCGAGCGCCGCGACCGCCTCGAACAGCAGCGGCCCATCGACGAGGGCTGGGCGGTGCAGGGTGACCAGCAGGTACTCGCCGGGCGTGAGACCGTGGTCGGCACAGGCGTTGAGCGCCCGGAAACGGTCCTCCAAGGCGACCAGACTGTCGATCATCGTATTTCCGACCAGATGGACCTTCTCTGGCGGGATGCCCTCGATCGAGAGGTTGGTCAGGGCCTCTTCGCTGTGAACGTAGAGCTGGTCTGAAATGGCGTCGGTGAGTATCCGGTTGATCTCTTCCGGCATGGTCCGGTCGAAACTGCGCAGCCCGGATTCGAGGTGGGCGACCGGGATCCCCATCTTGACCGCGGTGAGGGCGGCTGCCAGGGTCGAATTCACGTCGCCCGGGACGACGACCAGGTCGGGCCGGAGATCGTCCAGCAGCGGTTCGAGCCGCTCCATCACCCGGGCGGTCTGCCGGGCATGGGTCCCCGAGCCGACTTCCAGCATGTGGTCTGGTTCGGGCACTCCCAGCTCGTCGAAGAAGATCTCCGACATCATCCGGTCGTAGTGCTGCCCCGTGTGGATGATCACCTGCTCGAACCCGGGTGACCTGGCCTTCAGGGCGGCGATGAGCGGCGCCATCTTGACGAAGTTGGGGCGGGTTCCGACGACGTGGACGATTCGCATCAGCGCTCACCCTATCCCGCCTTCGCGACGGCAAGGGCGCCGGGGAATGGCCGGCGACGGCAGTGCCACCGGTCGCCAGAACGGTGCCGGGGTCGGGAGTTTGATTGAATGCCGGGGCTGATGCCGAAGATGAAGACACATTCCGGTGCCAAGAAGCGGTTCAAGAGATCCGCCAACGGCAAGCTGCGCGGAAGGCGGGCCTATTCCAGCCATATTCTGGAAAAAAAGTCGCCGAAGCGTAAGCGCAAGATGACCCAGCCGGTCCACATTTCGGCCAAAGACGCGCCGCGGGTCAACCGCCTCCTGGGAGGCAAGTAGATGGCCCGGGTCAAGCGCTCAGTCAGCGCCCGCAAGAAGCGGCGCAAGGTTCTCGATGAGGCCAAGGGCTACTACGGCCGCAAGAGCTCGTCATACAAGCTGGCCAAAGAACAGGTCATGCGGTCTGGCGCGTACGCCTATCGCGACCGCCGGGTCCGCAAGCGCGAGTTCCGCCGGCTCTGGATCACCCGGATAAACGCCGCCGCCCGGCTCGAGGGCATGAGCTACTCGGAGCTGATGCACGGCCTGAGCTCCGCAGGAGTCGAGGTCAACCGGAAGATGCTCGCCGATATCGCGGTCAACGACCGCGAGGACTTTCGCCGATTTGTCGAAATCGCCCGGGAGGGTGCCACCGCCTGACGCGGAACGGCACCTCTAAATCCCCCGGGCGGCTTCGCAGGTGCGAGCCGCCCTTTTTTGTTGAAACGACCGGAAACCGATGATCACGAGCCCCGACAACGAGAAACTGAAGCTGATCCGCAAGCTGCGGATGAAAAAGCACCGGGAAAAGCTGGCCCTCTTCGTGACCGAGGGCGAGGATCTGGCTCGCGCCGGCCTGGCTTCCGGTCTGCGGCCGGAGGCGCTGCTCACCCACCCCGGCTTCGCGATGGAGGACGCGGCCGGAGGACCGGTCCCGTCGGACCAGGTCGAGCCGGAACTGCTCGACC
>JBGUDX010000138.1:0-4588 GCA_041821645.1 Acidobacteriota bacterium | reverse complement strand
ATCGAGAGCCGGATCCTGGAGACGCTTGGCATCACCCGTCAGGGAGGCGACCTGGAGGCCGGTGGTGGCGAAGAGCGCGCGGCGGCTACCGACAGCGATGAAAAGCCGACCAAGGCCAAGAGCGCGGCAAAGGTGGCCCCGGTCGAGCAGAAGCGGGCCGCCTGACAGGCAGCGGGGGACCCGTTGTCAGACGAGATACTGGGCGGGGCGCTGGCGGCGATCGGCCGCAAAGAGCGCACGGTCGCCGAGATGCGGCAGTGGCTCGCGGACAGGGAGGTGGACCCCGGGGAGTGCGAGCGGGTGATCGGCTATCTGACCGAAAACCTCGCCCTCGACGACGAGCGTTTTGCCCGGGCATTCACCGTGGACAAGCGTGAGTTGTCCGGCTGGGGCAACGAGCGCATAGAGCAGACTCTTCTCGGTCGCGGAATAGCGTCGCAACTGGTCCGGAGCGCACTGCAGCAGGAAGACGGCGAAGGCGAGGTCGAACGGGCGGCCCGCCTGCTCGGTGAAAAGGGCGTCGATCTGAGTGACGATCGTGGGCGCAGCCGCGCCCTCGGCATGCTCGCCCGGCGCGGATACGGGGCCGAGGAGGCCTACGCGGCGATCCGGCGCGCCCGTCCGGCGGCCTGAGCCGTCGTTTGTCCGGACCGGTCAGCGGATCGGCGGCTCCGGCCTTGCCGCGGTCCCGGGCCAGGACGGGCGTCGGGTAAATTAGTGCAGGCGGCATGGACCTGAACTCGATCATTCCCAGCTGGCTGCGGCCCGGTTCCACCGGGGCCGCGCCGGAGGAGAAACCGGAGCAGGCAGACCGGCATGGAGAGTCCCACCGGGGCGACCACGGCGCCCGGAAGCCGACGTCCCCCGATGGAAACCTGAGCGGCACCGGATCCGAGCCGAACGGGAGCGCTCAGCCAGGAGCAGCAATGCCTCCGACGGACAGCGGGCCTTACGCCGCCGATGCTGAACTCAGGGCCCGGCGGGAGGAGATAGTCCGCCTCGAGGAGAGGGCACTGCGCGAACTCGAGTCGGCCAGGACCCGGGAGCGCGAGGCGGACCGCCGAGCCGGGTCGCTCGAACAGCGGGAGGCCGAGGTGGGCCGCGCCGAGGCCGAAATCGAGGCCGGTGACGAACGACGGCTCGAGGAGCTGGAGCGGATTTCAGGATTGACCCGGGCGCAGGCGAAACAGAGCCTGCTGGACGAAGTCGAGAACGAAGCCCGGCGCCAGGGCGGGCTGACCATCAAGCGGGTCGAGCAGGAGACCCGGCTGGAGGCCGAGCGCAGGGCTCGCGGCATCCTGGCCGTCGCGATGCAGCGGCTGGCCTCATCGCAGTCAGTTGAGGGGAACACCGCCGTGATTCAGTTGCCCGGCGAAGAGATGAAGGGCAGGATCATCGGCAAGGAGGGTCGCAACATCCGGGCGATCGAAGCTCTGACCGGAGTGGACGTGATCATTGACGATACGCCGGAGACGGTGGTTCTCTCCAGCTTCGACGGCGTGCGCCGCGAGACGGCGAGGATCATGCTCGAGAAGCTGATCAGTGACGGCCGCATCCATCCCGCTTCGTGCGAGGCAGCGTATGAGGACGCGGTCGGGGAAATCGAAGACACCATGGTCGCGGCCGCCGAGTCGGCCCTGCTCGAAGCCCGGGTGACCGGGGTTCATCCCGAGCTGGTCCGGTTGCTCGGCCGGCTTCGATTCCGGACCAGCTACAGCCAGAACGTGCTCGACCACCTGGTCGAGTGCTCACACCTCGCAGCGATGATGGCGGCCGAGCTCGGGGCTTCGGTCGAGGTCGCCCGGCGGGCCGCGCTGCTCCACGACATCGGCAAGGCGGTGAGCCATGAGGTCGAGGGCACGCACGCCTCGGTCGGAGCCCGGCTGGCGCGGCGCCATGAAGAGATCGACGCGATCACCCATGCGATCGAGGCTCATCACAACGAGATCGAGCCGGTCACGGTCGAGGCGGTGATCGTCCAGGCGGCTGATGCGATCTCCGGGGCGCGGCCCGGGGCCAGGGGGGACTCGCTCGAGCAGTACGTCAGCAGGCTGACCGAGCTGGAGGAGATCGCGCTGCGCCAGCAGGGTGTGCACAAGGTGTTCGCGATGCAGGCCGGGCGTGAGATTCGCGTGATGGTCGATCCAGGCAAGGTCGATGACCGGGCGGTGGCGGTCATCTCTCATGAAATCGCGAGCGCGATCGAGCGGGAGATGCAATACCCCGGCCAGATCAAGATCACGGTGATCCGCGAGCTGCGGGCTACCGGCGTCGCCCGCTAGAACGGGCCGCCGCCTTCAGGCAAAGTGGCCGCTTGAGCAGGTAGGATGCCCGGCAGATGGAGATCAAGACCGTTTTCATGATTTTCGGCATCGCCCTCGCGGTCACCGCGGTGGTAGTCAGCTTCATCGGGCTGCGCGCCAAGGACTTCCCCGGGCGTGGCGGTCTGATCGGACTGCTCGTCTTCGCTGTCGTGCTGGTGGTCGGCACGGCGACCTTCGCGGTCAAGCTCTCGGTCGAGGAGCAGGAGGAGCGCGAGCACGGCGAGGAGCACATCACGGGTGAAGAAGCCTCAGCCACTCCGATGAAGATTCCGGCACGATTCTGACCCGCCGGCCGGGGCGGCCCCGGTAAGCTCGGCCCTCATGAAGCGGTTCCACTTGACCACCTTCGGGTGCCAGATGAACGAGCACGATTCCGAGCGGATGAAGGGAATGCTCACCTCGCTCGGCTACGAGGAGGTGGCCGAAAGGGAGCAGGCGGACCTGATCCTGTTCAACACCTGCTCGATCAGGGAGAACGCCGATAACCGGTTCATCTCCCATCTGGGCGAGGCCAGGCGCCTGAAGCGTGACGATCCGGCCCGGGTCGTCGGAGTCGGCGGTTGCTGGGCGCAGTCGGTGAAAGAGGAAGTGTTCCGGCGGTTTCCCTTCGTCGACGTGGCCTTCGGCCCCGGGCAGATCCATCGCCTGGCGGAGTTCCTGAACTCGGACTCGCTGACCGCCCAGGGCTACTTCGAGTTCGAGGAGTTCGCCGGTGACCTGCCGGCGCACCGGGCCCGCCCGTTCCAGGGCTGGCTCCAGATATCGCAGGGCTGCAATTGCGCCTGCTCATACTGCATCGTGCCTTCGACCAGGGGCCGCGAGCAGAGCCGGGATCCATCGCTGCTGGTCGAAGAGGTCGAAAGTCTGGCCGGCGACGGGGTCAGGGAAGTGACCCTGCTCGGCCAGAACGTCAACAGCTACGGAAGGGATCTGCCGGCGACCACCCGAATCCGGTTCTCGGACCTGCTGAGACGGGTCGATGCGGTTGACGGCATAGAGCGGATCCGCTACACCAGTCCCCACCCCAAGGACATGCGTGAGGACGTGATCGAGGCCCACGCCGAATTGCCGGCCCTCTGTGAGCACATTCACCTGCCGCTGCAGTCGGGGTCGAGCCCGATCCTCAAGAAAATGCGGCGGACATACAGCCGCGAGCGCTATCTCGACCGGGTGGAGTTGATCAGGGAGATGGTTCCCGACTGCGGGCTGACCACCGACATAATCGTCGGCTTCCCCGGCGAGACCGACGGAGACTTCAGCCAGACGCTCGAGGTCGTCGATCAGGTCGGGTACGACGGTGCATTCACGTTTGCCTATTCACCGAGGCGCGGGACCCCTGCGGCCGAGATGGACGACCAGGTTCCGCACGCGGCCAAGAAGGAGCGCATGTCGGCGCTGGTGGACCTGGTCCAGCGCCGGGCGAAGGAGCGGGCACAGCGTTTCGTCGGCCGTTCGGTCGAGGTCCTGGTCGAAGGGCCCAGTCGCAACGACCCGACCCGGATCCGCGGGCGGAGCCGCCACAGCAAGGCGGTCAACTTCGAGGGGGCGGCCGATCCCGGCCGCCTGGTCGAGGTAGAGATCGCGTCGGCCACCTCGCAGACCCTGACCGGGACCGAGCGCCTGCTCAGCGGTATCGGGGTGTGAGCACCCAGCCCGTTCTGATCGCCCTGTTCGGGCCGACCGGAGTCGGCAAGACCGGCGTCGCGCTCGAACTCGCCCGCCTGCTCGGAACACGGGGAGAGCGGCCGGTCGCGATCAACTGCGACGCGATTCAGGTCTATCGCGGCCTGGAGACGATCAGCGGAACGGCCAGCCAGGAACAGCAGGCCGAGCTCGAGCACCGGCTGATCGGATTTGTGCCGGTGGATCAGGAGTTCAGTGCCGGCAGGTACGCGCCGCTGGCCAGGGCCGAGATCGACCGGGCCCTGGAGACCGGCCGGCGCCCGGTTCTGGTCGGAGGTACCGGGCTGTACCTGCGGGCGGCGCTGACCGGGATGGAACTGCGGCCCACCGTGCCGGACGAGCTGCGTGCCGAAGTCGAGGCCGAGATCGAGCGGCGGGGCCCGGCAGAACTGCACGCCGAACTGCCCTCGCAGATCGGCGATTCGATTCACCCGAACGATCGACAGCGGGTCGCCAGGGCGACCGAACTGCTCCGCGACGGGGGGCGACCGGCCCCGGATCACCAGCGCGGGGGAGAGCTCTGGACTGCGAACCTCAGGCGACCGTCGGTGCTCGTCGGACTGACCGAGACAGATGAGGTC